>DATHKA010000613.1:0-12341 GCA_035489615.1 Chryseolinea sp. | reverse complement strand
ACGGACAAACCTCGGGGGCGTTCCCTGTCACGCCGGGTGTATACAGCAACCCCCATAGCGGTCAATTTATTCAGAAGTTCGATCACAACCTCTCTCAACTCAGATTCTCGACAGTCGTTGGGTCAGGAAGAGGTATCCCCGACATTTCGCCTACCGCATTTTTGGTGAATGACTGCAACAATATTTATATCGCGGGTTGGGGCGGTGTCGTCAACATTGCTTCATTGTTCTGGCAAAACAATACCTTCGGAATGCCCGTGACGGCCGATGCGTACCAGCCGACAACCAGTGGATCGGATTTTTACTTTATGGTGCTCACCGACGATGCAACGCAGTTCCTATACGGTACATACCTCGGCGGAAATCTATCCCGCACACACGTGGATGGCGGAACAAGCCGCTTTGACAAAGGCGGGATTGTTTACCAGGCGGTGTGTGCCGGTTGTGCGTCGTTCAATGCCAATGGTGGACGGCCTACTTCGGATTTCCCTACCACGCCTGGCGTTTGGTCTAATCTGAACCGAAGTCGAAATTGTAATAACGCGGCGTTCAAGTTTGATCTTTCTTCTCTGAAGGCCAGACTGCAATCCAACTCGATACACCTGAACCAGCCCGGTCTGAGCAAGATCTGCATACCTGACCCGATCGTGTTCCAGAACTTTAGCACGGGTGGAGAAACCTTTGAGTGGGACCTGGGCGATGGGACGAAACTGGTGAAGTACGATACGTCGATGGTGACGCATCAGTACCTGAGTACCGGACTATATACGGTATGGTTGAAGGCCATTGATAAGGGCACTTGCAAGGTAATGGATTCAGCGTCCGTTAAAGTAAACGTCTATATCGCCGACATCAGGGTGCAGGAAGATGACAATGTTTGCCTGAATAGTCCCTATACGCTGCAGGCGAGCGGCGGTGTATCCTACTTCTGGCGTAGCCAAGACAATACATTTCAGTCGAACGCACAAAACCCAACGGTATCACCTAACGACACAACCCTTTACATTGTACGCGTCACTGAAAAAAGCGGATGCGTGCAGGAAGACAGCGTACGTCTCAGCCTGATTCCGACGATCATGCCGACGTTTGAATGGGACCAGTCAGCAGAATGCTTTGCGCGACCTTCTATCCATGTGATGAACACGACCGACAGTCTGTGGCAGGATGACCATCTGTATTTCGATTTTGGTGATGGCGTAACATCAGACGATACCGACATTACACACGAGTTTGAAAAGGATGGCGTTTTCAACATCAAGGTCGTCCTGGTGCGCGACATATGCGTTACGGAACAGGTTGTTCCCTTACCGGTTTTCGAACTCAAAATTCCGAACGTCATTACCCCCGGTAAAAAGGATGCAGCAAATGATAATTTTGTGATCCAATACGGCCCGGTAGCTGGCATCACACCGGCTCAATATGGCTTTAAGACCAGTGTAACAATATACAATCGCTGGGGCGTTCAGGTTTATCACGCCGACGACTACCAATATGATTGGGATGGCGACGGTGTTGAAGGAGGTGTATACTACTACGAAGTCACCATCCAGGATCACGCGACCTGCAAGAGCTGGCTGCATTTGATCAAATAACCTCACCTTGAATCGGGGATGGGCTGAAAGAGATCACAAAAATGATCAGCGCAATCCAACCGAGAATAACCCGCTTGGTGTCCAGCGGTTCCTCAATTTCAGAAGGTGGATGTTGTATGCCAATGAAGCGACCGAGGATAAAAACAAATACGAGCCATCCGGAATAGCCATGCACATCGGGACGAAGATAACCGATCAGAATGATGAAGGCGAGGATGAGCAGTGCATACATGATGGTGTCCTTCTTCGGCAATCCCAGGCCCAACATTGCTGTATACAAAAATAAGATGCCGCCGCAGATCCACCACATCAAATCATCAGGAGGATCCTGCAGGTTAAAAATGCCCATGCCTGAATACAAGATCAGGGCGATGAAGGCTGTACTGGCGATAACGCGATGCACTTTAGATCCGAATAAACCATACACGACATGGCCACCGTCGAGCTGGCCAATAGGCAGAAGGTTGAGGCTGGTAAACACCAGGGAGAGGAATCCGGCAAAAAGGATAGGGTAGTGCATGATCTCGTGCGGATTAGGCATTCGATCAGGATCAGCGACAACTTTTTCGAAGAAAAGAAAGAGAAGGTTTTGTCCGACGATGATGTCGACGATTTTGTCGTCAGGCGTGTTGTATACGTTATCCGCGTAGTTTAGTCCGTATTTCTCGTATTCCGGATGGATCTCAAAAATGTATTCAGGGGCAGGCAGATTCGTGAATCCATAAAACAGGACGATGAGTGCCATGAGAAATCCCGCCAAGGGCCCTGAGATACCGATGTCGAAGTTCTGTCGTTTGGAGTAGACTTTTTGACGCAGACGGATTAACGCGCCCATGGTGCCGATGGACAGAGGCATAGGCGGAATGGGGATGTAATAGGGGAGACTTGCGCTAACGGAATGATACCGTGCGGTGAAATAATGGCCCAGTTCGTGGGTTGTCAGTATGAGCAGAAAGGGAATCGAAAAGGATAGACCACTCAGGAAGTCCGACCATTGGTAGCCTGGCAGGTACACCGATTTCCCGTAAGTCCATTCCGCACCCGCGATCGTGGTGGTGACGAGCGTCGTGATGAACAGCGCACCCTGAATCAGCAGCGTTCGGTTTTCACGCTTCATCAAAATAGGTTAGGATAAAATCCGGTGTGTTAACAAACGCGGTTTTGATGCCTACTTTTCCGGCGCCGACAATGTTATCGTGGTTGTCGTCGAGAAACAACGTCTCGTGCGCCTTCAGTCCGCTGTCCGCCAGCACTTCTTCAAAAATGTCGGCGTGCGGTTTGCGCTTTCCCATGATGTGAGAGTAGTAGGCGCGGTGAAAATAGTCGTCAAGTACAGGCAACGCACCCGGTATGGCCGGAAGCATGACTTCGTTTATATATTTCAGATGAATCGCGTTGGTATTGCTCAGAAGGAAAACGTTGTATTTGTCGTTCAACGAAAGAATGAGGTCAAGCTTGTTTTTAGGCAAAGCGCGAAGCATTCCGTTCCAGCACTTGTCAATAGATTCATCGGATCCCGGAGTGGTGCAGTATTGATTGACGAACGTGCGAAATTCCGGGTCGCTCAGATGACCGGTTTCATACGAAAGAAACTCGGGAGCGCTGTTGTACCAATTTTGTATGGCCGGTTTTTCGACACCGGCCAAGGTAGCAAACGAATGAAGGGTATCATCAATGGAAAGATCGATGATGACTCCTCCGAGATCGAAGATCAGGTTTTTAATGGATGGGTCTGGTATCACGATTTCACGAATATGTCAGGGCGCCAAAGATGAATGTTTCCCCAATGAATTCATAATCGATGAAGCGGGGTAAAAGTTCGTCGATTCAGTGATCCGGTCGAGGCACAAAATCTTTGGAAGCGCGGGGAAATTATGGCGTGATTTTACTAAACTTGCAGTCCCTTTTCGGGGCCCATAGCTCAGCTGGTTAGAGCACCTGACTCATAATCAGGGGGTCGCAGGATCGTGCCCTGCTGGGCCCACTTGAATATCAGGCAGTTACATCATGTGGCTGCTTTTTTTCATTTGTGCCTCGCAGAGCATTGTTAACGCATTTCGGTCGAGGTACCTATTTATTTAGCATGGTTATGCTAGCTCTATAGCTACGATGAGGTATAGCAGTAACCCTGGAATAGCTAACTTACAGGCCATCCGCCACTATGCACTAATGCCATTCAATCCTGATATCAGGCCTAACAGGCTCGTGTTCTCCGATAGCAAAACCGAGGGCCTCCTTCAATATACATTACACGCTCAAGTAAAACACACCAATCCACCATATCAAATTTCTAATCCACATGGGCGGGACTGCCAACTTAACTTTCAAACACCTTCTGCTAGCGCTGCTAACCATAGTTATCTGGGGCGTGAACTTTGTTGCCATACGCATTGGATTGCAAGAGTTTCCTCCTCTCATGTTAAGCGCTGTTCGGTTTCTGCTGGCAGCTATTCCATGGGTCTTCTTCCTCCCAAGACCTAAAGCTCCATTAAAGTTCATCGTGGGTTATGGCGTCTTTACTTTTGCGGTGCAGTTTGGATTTCTATTCGGCGGTATCTATCTCGGATTATCTCCGGGGCTGTCTTCGCTTGTTCTTCAGATCCAGGTTTTCTTCTCTATTGGACTTGCAGCGCTGTTTTTTCAGGAGCGTCCAGGTCTATGGAAGATAATAGGATCACTGATATCTTGTACTGGAATTGGCATTGTGGGGGCACACGTAGACCAGGACACTTCGTTGGTCGGTTTAATATTTGTATTGCTTGCTGCACTTTCCTGGGCAGCTGGAAACATGTTTACAAAAAGAGTAGATGCCAAATCGCCGCTCTCACTTGTAGTTTGGGGAAATCTTGTGGCCCTTCCATTTATGATCGCGCTTTCTTTAATCGTCGAAGGACCTGCGCTTATCTTGAGTTCCTTGGAGCGTGTTTCCTGGGCAACCGTTGGAGCCGTTGTGTATATCGTGTACCTCTCAACGCATATTGGATATGGTATTTGGGGGTTCCTTCTAAAATCATATCCCACATCAAGTGTTGTTCCCTTTACCTTACTCATCCCGGTGGTCGGATTTTTGAGTTCGGGACTTTTTTTAGGAGAAAATTTCACCTGGTGGAAACTTCTGGCGTCCTTGTTTGTGATGGGCGGAGTGATATTCAACTTGCTTGAGAAGGATCGAAAAACCCTTGGCGTTAGCAAAACTTAGTGTGCGCATCGCCATGGCTTTTTTTTCGCGCCATCTCGACGAGATAAACAAGAACTCAAGTTTTCAGCGAAGCGTCACTAACGAACTATTTTCCTTTTACTACTGGTGGTGGCATCCAGGTACCATTCAATACTGCTTCTTCTGGCCAGTAGCTTCTAATGTAAAGCGAGAACGGTTCTTTTGGAGACGGTAGCCAATTGCTCATTTTGTTTTTGTCGGGCGGTGTGCTTTGCACATATAAGGTAAGTGATCCGTCTGCATTGTATTGCAAGTTCTCGGTTTTTGTTCCGAGTGAATAGCGCAATATGGGATTGGCGAAAAAGAAATGATATTGGTTATATAACGTTAGCGACCAAAATCCTTTTACGGGCGGAGTTTCTCCTTTGGCAAAAGTTACTGTATAAGCGTGCCTGCCATTCAGTCGTGCGCCGGTCGAATCGAGATCTTGGTAAAAGTATTTAGTTTCGTTGGGTTTGTTCACAAAGATGTTAGCCTTTGCGCAAGCCGTACGAGTAAGATAATCGGTACCGAATTGCGCTCCATTGCTTTGGGTTGTCCAATGATGTCCTGCTGGGTAGCCTACATTTTCAAACTTGAATAGCGGCTCTATAAGTTTCTGATCCGCTTCGAAAGCAGCCTCCTTCAACCAGCCCTTTACCCGGGCATCTTTAGTAGCAGCGTCAAGTAACATTTTCAGTTGTGCATAAAGGGCTTCCTCTCCCGGCAGAGCCGGAACTTCCCCTAAAATTTCGGGGAGTACATCGAAAAACATTTCAGGGTTTACCCACTTGGTCTCTTGACTACCGGAACTATTGTCGGCCGGATATTTCGGCATCGCCGTCCAGTCTTTTAATTTCATCTTGCCGTCGTACTCACTAAGAGGATAAAGCATGATTTGTTGAAGCACAGGCTGGAGTGATTTCTTATCGGCAGGTTCATCCTTTTGGAAAGCGCGCGGTATCATTACACCGAGCTTCGTAGGGCATTTAAATACTTTTTCGATGCCTTTGGGAATATCGCCATTCCAGTCCGCTCCTGTAAGCAAATAAAATCCAGGCATCGTTCCATACATTTTTCCGACTTCCGCAAAGCCATCCGTACGTTGGTCGCATATCTGGTAAACCCAAAAACGATTTCCGAAGTCCGGCACCTGTATCACTACTGGTTCTTTCGAAAAATCCATGAGACCGAAGCCATAAACCACGTCCTGGTTAGGGCATGCCACCACTCTCTCTTCTGGCAGGATATAATCGGTTAACATAGCCATTTGATTCGCAGGGGCAATCGGAACAACGCCGCCCATGTAGCCAGGCTGAGGTACCTTTTCGAATTTAACCTTGCGATTGTGTATGTTCACCATGGGCCACGCCCACAAATACGCGAAAGCTGCCACGTTCTTAACATATGCTTCCGTCAAGACAGTATTGACTACAGGCCCTGCAGGGACAACCGGCTTAGTGTTTGAGACGACTACTTGCGTGCTGTCACGCACGGGCTCGTCTATTTGCGCGGACTGTTTACATGCAACGCAGGTAAACATCAAAACTAAATAAGTTAAGTAAACACGTTGGTTGCTGGTATTTGCCATGCGTCGCAAAGTTTTAGAATACAATATATTTGTTTTGGTGTCGCCCGACTTTTCACCTCCATCCAGGCAAGCTTGCGGTATGGAGTCTGAAAATCGTATAGTATCCTTTATCCAGGAGTGCTCTGAATTTAACCCGAATCTATTTACAAATCCAACGACTCACCGTCCATGAGCGTTACTTGGCCGTGAGTGATCGTTCACGTCCTGATGCGCCATTTGCTTCAATACCTGTTTCGCTTCGGACATTAGCTCATGTAAGAACTCATACGTAACCTCTTTGAATCCTATTCTTGTATACAATGCGTGACGCACAATTTTATAATACTCAATAGGCAGGTCCGAATTTTGGGGTACGCTTAAATATTCGCCCCATATTTTCCTCACCCCGGTGTCTACCCGTTGTTCGACAGCCCGGGCGAGGCGGTAATAGTCTTGATCAGCTTTATTTCGAATGGCTTGCACCTGGAACATCAGAGACGTGCCAAAATTTGACAAGTAAAAGCATGTAGTCCGGATCCACGCGGGTCGTTAGTTGCAGTTCCCGTAAAAACATATCTACGTTCCGTTCGTGCAGTCTTAATATCTCTGCATGATACCCCTCCAGATCTCCAAAGTAATGATAGAAACTTGACTTGTTGACACCCACCATACGCGCCAACCGTTCGACTTGAATGCCATCTTTACCTTCTTTGGCATACAGGGAATACCCTTCACTTACCCAGGTCAGTAGCCCATTTTCCTTCTCCATGTGTTTTGACAGATAGCTGGCGCGTGATTCAGAAGACTAATGGCGATGCTTCGACGGCGTTGCTTTTTGTAATCGCTTTAGTCAGGGTCCTAACTTCACCGAAAATCTTCTGCAAGAAAATAATATTCAAGTCCTTAAAGCTCAGGCGGGCATAGAACATGTCCCGTATAATATTAAAATAATTGATAGCGAGACCAGGGTTGTCGTGAACTCCAATAAAATCAGCCCACGTATCACATATTATAATGTCTTCCCGCCGATCGATAGCCTTCGCAATCCTGTGACCAGTAGTATAGAACGGGTGATTGCTCTTGCATTGTACAAGCTGCAAATGAAACATTACGGTCAGCTTATGCTTGACCAATATCTCCAGGTATCCTGGATCAACAGAATTAATGCTGCGAATGTTGAGTAGATAATCCTCAATCCTCTCCTGATAACAGTCAAGTAGTGCCACGCAATAGCATTCAAAATCTCCAAAGTGATAATAGAAACCAGATTTATTGAGACCGAGGATGCGCGACAGTCGTTCAATGTGAACGCCCTGCAAACCCTCCTGCGCAAACAGGATATAGCCTTCCTCGATCCATAACGACGAATTGCTGGCTTTTTCCATGGAGGGGATTTGTTTTATTCAAGGTAGGCATTTTCATCGCGCATGGACGGACCCGTTCAGTTAATTTCACCCAAACCCATACTTTATTTTATTTCACCGGATAGTGCAGCTATCATTCAAACGGTGTCGGTATTTGGGATATGGCGACTTGTTATTAAAAGCACAAGCATATTTTAATGGGGTCATGCACCTGGACTCTGATAATTATGGGATTTCAGGCCTGGTGTTTACAATGCTCAAATGCGTAACAAGGCTGTTCTTCGTCGGTTGTCGTTTCCGGTTGTACGGTGTAGTCTACAGGTTAGATGACTAAAACATTAGTTTTGAATTTACAGCAGAGATCGTTTTAAACAATTACAAATGAAAAGTAAGACCCTTCTAGTCCTGCTGCTATCGGCAGCAGCCCTTATTACGCATGCACAGCAAAAGAAACCCAATATTGTTGTTATCATGGGCGATGACGTGGGTGTATGGAACATCAGCGCTTACCACCGTGGGATGATGGGTGGGAGAACCCCAAACATTGATCGTATTGCCAGTCAGGGCGCACTATTTACCGATTACTATGCGCAGCAATCGTGCACTGCCGGCCGCGCCGCCTTCATTTTGGGTCAAACACCCTACCGAACAGGTCTGCTAAAGGTCGGTATGCCGGCATTTAAGCAAGGCCTTCAAGACACAGATCCCACAATTGCTGAACTGCTAAAACCGCAGGGATACGCTACGGCGCAGATTGGCAAAAACCATCTGGGTGATCGTAATGAATACTTGCCGACAGTGCATGGGTTCGATGAGTTCTACGGCATTCTTTATCACCTCAACGCCATGGAGGAACCCTACCAGGACGACTATCCAAAGTCTCCGCAGTTCCGCTCACGGTTTGGTCCGCGCAATATTGTTGATACAAAAGCCACCACTGTCGACGACGCCACGATAGATCCTCGTTGGGGCAAAATCGGAAAACAGACAATTGCAGACGGCGGCCCGCTACCCCCACATCCGAATATGGATCCCGCTGCCAAAGTGAACATGGAAGAAATCGAGCCAGAACTCGTCCGGCGTTCTCTCGATTTTATTGATCGCTCAGCAAAAGCGAAAAAGCCATTCTTTCTGTGGCACAATGCAACGCGTACCCATGTCTGGACTCACCTTTCGAAAAAATGGGAAGGTAAGAGTGGATTTGGACTATATGCCGACGCCATGATGGAGCTTGACTGGGAAGTTGGCGAGATACTAAAGAAACTGGACGACCTTGGCATCGCCGACAACACTATTGTACTCTTCACTAGCGATAACGGTGCAGAGATATTTAGCTGGCCCGATGGCGGTAATCACCCTTTTCGTGGTGAAAAAGGCACGGTCTATGAAGGCGGTTTCCGTACACCGATGTTGGTAAAGTGGCCTGGTGTCATCAAGCCCGGCACGATAGTAAATGACATCATGTCGCACGAAGATTGGCTGCCAACGCTTGTGGCCGCGGCCGGCGAACCGGACGTAGTGACAAAACTTTTGAAGGGATATAAAGCCGGTGACAAGACTTTTAAAAATCATATCGATGGCTACAACTTCATGCCGTTCTTAAAAGGAGATGTCGCCGCAGGGCCACGAAAAGAGTTCTTTTATTTCAGCGATGGAGCCGACCTTATGGCCGTGCGCTATGAGGCATGGAAGGTTAGCTTCAAAACGATTGAGGGAAATCTCTTTACCGGAAAGGAGGATATGACTAATGTACCGATCGTAACGAATCTTAGACAAGACCCTTGGGAACGTTATCAAAGCGAGGGAATGCTGTATGGCCGCTGGTGGGGCGAAAAACTTTGGACGATGGTGCCTGCCGTTGGTGTAGTGCTCCAGTTTCTGGAAACTTTTAAGGAGTATCCCGCTAGCCAGGCGTCCGGCACAATTAGTGTTGAAAAAGCGCTGAAATCATTGGAGCAGGGAAGCGTTAAGAACTGAGATCTTGTTCCTGGAACACAGCTTGCTTTAGTCGAAGTGAAGATTTCAAAATCTGGCAGTTACGTAAAGTAGCTGCCTCTTTTGTTTTTAAAGGTCGATACAATCAAGTTGAGAATCCCAACCCGTGGACCAGCCGCTATCGATCTTGCGGTTCCTCGTCGGCGACTGAATGAGATGATTTCTTCAATGGCAATGCGCCATGATCGCAGCTACCGCTTCCTCGTATCCCATTTCCTTTGCCGTTCCGAGGTCCATGCATCCTTCCAGTTTGTGAGATGTTTTAATTTTAACCATCCCCCTTTTGAAGAATATGGATGGATCAGATGGAGAAATCTTAATGAATTCCGAATAATCGCTCAACGCACCAACGTAGTCGTCGACCCGCTCCTTGGCGAGGCCCCGGTTTCCGTAGTAATTCGGGACATCTTTTCGTAAGTCAATGGCACGACCAAACTCCTTAATGGCCGCTTTGTAATTCTCGTCGTAGAATCGACACAGTCCAATGAGGTTGTAGATTTCTGAATTTTCTTTTTTAGTTAACAGACACGTTTCGAATTGCTCGGACGCCTGGTCGTATTTGCCCATTTCCATAAAGGCACGGCCCAGGTTCTCAACGTACTGGAGATTAGTGCTTTCCATGCGTACTGCTTCCGCAAAGTTTATCTGAGCGCTATCAAACCGTGATAACTGATATAGTGCAACGCCGCGATAATTAAAAAATTCTGCCGATCGATATCCATAGCTATAGGCGTTGTCAAATAGCCGCTTTGCCGTATCATATTTGTGCTGGACTGATAATGATAGCCCGTACTTGAATGACGCGTCAGCGTCGTCCGGGTTTATTTTCAATGCCTTTTCAAAATCCTTTGCCGCATCCTCGAGGTGTTGCATCTGCATGTGCACGACTCCGCGATTCTTGTAGCCTGCTACAAGATTGGGATCTAGCACCAGGGCTTTATCATAGTCCGCTTTTGATCCGGGATAATCTTTGAGGTAGTACTTAGCAAGTCCTCGATTGTTATGAGACACGGCATATTCAGGAAACAGGTTAATGGCAGTCGTGAAATCTGCTATTGCGGCATAGTAATCTGCCAACGCTATCCTTGCTAATCCACGTCCATTCAAGGCATCACGATTATTCCCATATGTACTGATGGCTTTGCTAAATTGAAGGTCTGCTTCCTGATACTTACCGGCCTTATACAAGCTGTCCGCTGACAAATAATCTTTGCGTGCCTTCTCGTCATTCTGATGGACAACCAGCTTCGCTGACTCAGGAACGATAAACGCAGCATCGTCAATATTAGTGTTAAATATGACATCCCTATAATTTACGCTTATAGTCTGGGCCTTACTTACCTCAACAGCGCTTTGAGGAAAGCTAAAACCATTGAAGTCCTTGTAATTTAGAAATGTAGCGCTCCCTTCACGGTCCTCGACTCTATATACCAGGTATGTGCGTGTGTCCAGATAGAATGAAACCTTGCGGTCATCCTTCTTATCGTGCAACTCGAGATGAAAAACCTCAACCGAATCTAATTTCTGCGTCCCTTTGTACACGAGGTCAAGATTGAGAGCTTTGTAGTCGATTAGTCGATAGTCGAGAAAGACCCCACGTTTTAGCGCATCCCCCCCGACGTCGGCCTGGTTCTTTTTGATTATCACATGAACATTTGTCATTGGATTGAATTCCCATGTCAACGAATCGTTTCCAACCTGGATAAACGCCTTTCCCATTATATTCATTTCCGTGCGGATACTGTGCGGCGCCTTATATTTTAGGCTCGCAGAAAACTTCAGATCCATCACGGTAAATTCCGCCTCCGCAACGATGGTCTTGATCGCATCTTTGTCGGCGGTCTTCTTCAGGGCTGCCTTATACTTCTGGACTATTTCTGATGGCTTTTGTGCCGCGGTCGGCACGCTGAGGATAAGGCATAACAGGAATGCTGATGTAGTCGACGTCCAGGCGGAGGATATGGTCATAAAAATGACAGAATTGGCTACATATATACGCGAGGCGGCCTCAAGGTAATTCGCCACCTCTATTCCAACGGCATAATTTTTTTGGTAAGGCAGTAGCGTACGCAGGCCTTGCGCAATAATGCACCTTTTTTGTACGGATTCATTAAATCCGTAGCGTATTCGCGCCCGCAGGCTTACCCAGACCGCGTTTAGTCGCGTGCTTTGTCAGTATAACCCACACACGATATGATTCATAGCCGAAGGGACTTTATCAGGCAATCACTTGCGCTGACGACAGGTCTGGCGATTGGATTTTCCAACGATTCCTATGCCTTATTGAGTCGCAAGCAAATGACTCAATACGAACTCACACCGTTTATCATCATCGATAGCGATGGAATAGTCACCCTGGTGAACACGAATCCCGACATGGGGCAAGGGTCCATCCAATCAATCCCGACCTTGATCGCCGAGGAGCTTGAGGTGGATCTGGATATGGTCCGCATCGTCAGCAGCAACGGTGACGAGCGCTATGGCTTGCAGGTGTCGGGCGGTAGCGGGAGCGTTGTGCGGGCGTGGGAACCGATGCGAAAGGCAGGTGCTGCGGCGCGCGAGATGTTGGTAAGGGCAGCGGCACAGATCTGGAGGACTTCACCCGATAGCTGCCAGGCGGCCGG
>DATHKA010000612.1:0-4008 GCA_035489615.1 Chryseolinea sp. | reverse complement strand
ATCATAACGCCCCCCTTAGACGCCGCATAGTTGGCGTGTCCGGCCCATGGGATAACCTCATGCACAGAGCTCATGCAAATGATCTTGCCGGCGGCCTTCGACCGCTCGGGCACGACTCCACGCCGCAAAAATTCCCGGATTGCCTCGCGGGCACAGAGAAACTGACCTGTCAGATTAATCGCGATCACGCGGTTCCACTCATCCAGCGACATCTCATGAAAGGTTGCATCCTTCTGCAGGCCGGCGTTGTTTACCAGGATGTCGACGGTGCCGTACCGATGAATGGTCGCTGCGAAAAGTGCTTCGACCTCCTGCTCGGCACTGACATCTGCCTTGAAAGTAAAACCTTGGCCGCCAGCCTGCGTGATTTCCTGTAATACCTTGTCGGCCTTATCGGGGCTCGAAGAATAGTTCACGACTACCGATGCACCTTCGATTGCCAACGCCCGTGCCACCCCTGCCCCAATCCCTGAACTCGCCCCTGTAACAATGGCAACCTGGCCTTTGAGTTTTCCATTCATGATTGTAGTGGATAATTCCAGCGATCAATTAGCAAATCCCACCGCACATACGCTATGAAGGTGGCGACTTTAATACAATCAAGATACAGCAATTTGTCGAAGCATACGCGAATTGCCACGTACGCATCTCATAGGTCGACGGTCGTCCTGCCCGACTGCTTGCCCGCTTATGTCCTTTCGATCGAAACCATCCGGTTACATCCGAAGGCCATACGACTTCTCGTTTCACCTTTCGTTCCGACCGCTGCTCAACGGGAGCGGTATGCGTAAGTATGGCCAGATGTTGGTTTGCTTACTGGCGTGATCACGCGCGGATGTGTCGAGTTGCCCGATCATTGGGGCAGCGCTATTGTGGAAGGACCCATGGCTTTCGATATGCCGGCGTGATCAGGCCATTGGCTTTGCTATTTGAAACAAATTGCCGCGCCTGTGGGTCCCATTGCAGTTTATCCCCCGTTCGATAGGCAATATTTCCCATATGCGCCAACACAGCGGCATTTCTCCCGGTTTCCACATCGCATATCGGCAATTTCCGGGAACGCACGCATTCGATGAAATTCGTTACGTGTTTGATGTGATCCGAACGATCCGCCTGCTGTAAAGGAATCGCTTCGGTCTTTGCCTGATTGTTTTCCAGTTCAGGAATCAGTTCCCAGCCTTCCCGATTAACCACGAGTGTTGCGTCATTGCCTATGAATGCAATTCCGTAACCTCGTCCGTAATAACCATTGTGCAATCCCCCGAGGTGTTCCCATTCAATATGCATGTCATCGTAGCTGTACAACACCGTCTGCGTATCTGCTGTTTCTATTTGATTGTCCTTGTATGCATAGATCCCACCAACGGATTGAATCGTATGGGGCATTTTGCCATCGACCGCCCAAAGCGCGATGTCTAGCAAATGCACACCCCAGTCGGTGAGAAGACCACCGCCATAGTCCCAGCTAAATCGCCAATTCCCATGAAATCGACCCGTGTTGAACGGGCGCTCTGGCGCGGGTCCAAGCCACATATCGTAGTTAACACCAGCGGGTACGCCGCTGTCTGGTACGCGTGGCGCGGTACGCCCGTATTCAAAGAAGCCCCACGCTTTGATCTTTCTTAGCTTGCCAATCCTGCCTGACTTCACGAGCGCCACAGTATCCTGCCAGTGTTGACCACTTCGTTGCTGTTGTCCCACTTGAACGATACGGTTGTATTTGCGGGCGGCCTTTAGCATGACCTCACATTCGTAAATAGAGTTAGCCAATGGCTTCTCTACGTATACGTCCTTACCGGATTCGCAGGCTTGCACCGTAGGGAGACAATGCCAGTGGTCCGGCGTTCCGACGATGACCACGTCTATCGTTTTGTCATCGATAATGCGACGAAAGTCATTCACCAACCGTGGCGCTTTGCTGGTGATTTTTGACAGATCGGCTGCGCGTCTGTTCAACACGGATTCATCTACGTCGCACAAAGCCACGCATGCTACATTGGGAACCTTCAGGTGGTCCTGAAGATTATAAAAGCCCATTCCATTGCAGCCAATAAGAGCGACGTTGATTCGGTCGGCGGATTTACCACCCGTTCGCGCATTTGCCAGGGAATGACCCAACGCCGTTCCTGCCATCAGCGTGGCACTGCGCTGCAAGAATATTCTTCGTGAGGATTTAATCATTTGAAATACTATTTATACGATGATTCGAATGCATAAGACCCTGAACCCACATGCACAACTTCATACATGCCGTCCTTACGCACGCTACCCATAGGCGCCCCGTTAAGTTCACGCAACCCGCCGGTTGATGGCACCCACACTTCGGCTTCCGTATTCGCGGGTATTGTGACATTCAGCTGGAGTTTCCCATCGAGTATCTTCCAGTCGGATGCAATCCGGCCATATACGGAACTGTAGGATCCCTGCGCCCAGGTGAGATCGCCCGTCGGCTGCGGCTTGATGACGACTCTTCTGAAGCCCGGTGCTGCGGGATTGATGCCGAGTATGCTTCGATAAAACCATTCATCAATCGAGCCGAACATAGGATGATTTTGTGAGGGTCCGTTGTCGGGATATTCCCAGGACTCCCACAGCGTCGTCGCGCCATTTTCAAACATATATCCCCAGCTAGGATAGTCCCGGTGATTGGCCACCGCGTAGGCCCAATCGTTGTGATCGAGTTGCCGCAGTACATCAAACATCATCATCACGCCGAAGATGCCAGATGATAGGTGCCAGTCGTGGCGCTCGAACTCCTGTTTCAGGACTTCAATGGTTTTTTCTTTCTCTGGCGCAAACCCGTACCACAAGGCAAAGAGTTGTGCCGCCTGCGTGCCGTTGTCGAACCGGCCCGTACCTGGTATGTAATACTTCGCGACGATGCGTGCTTTTATTTCGTTAGCAAGCTTTGCATACTTCGTGGAGTCTTCCTTCTTGTCGAGAATACCCGCAAACTCGGCCGCCAGCTTCGAATGGTGATAGTAGAAGGAGGACGCACTGAACGCCTCCGCCTTTGGATCGAGTGCTTCGTGATCGCCGATATCCCAGTGGAACAGTCCATCAACGGCACGGCTATTGAGAAAGTCGATTTGCCTTACTACGGCCGGATATTGTGCCTCAATGATGCCGCGGTCACCATAAAATTCGTACAACTGCTTTTGTAAATAGGCAAAGCCCAATTGCCAACCCAGCGGGCCCGACTCACCTCCCACGCCGCGGTCGTGAATACCGGTATACGGTGCGATCTCCGTGATCCCGCCGTCAGACTGCTGTTCATTGGCAAAGTCCCGCACTGCCTTCCGGTAGAAGGTTGCCATGTCAAAGTTGTACAAGAATGCGTTGGCAGTAACCACCATGTCGGCGCCATAGCCCATCTTCTCGCGCCCCGGGCAGTCGGACTGTACGCTGAACACGTTGCTGAGAAACGTCCATTTGATTGCCTGATGCACCTTGTTGAACATCGGATTGGAACAGGCGAATTCGCCCGCGCGAGTGAGGTCCGCGTTCATCCGGAGGCCCTGGATATCTTTTAATGTCGGTGTCCCTGGCCATCCCGTAATTTCAATAAAACGAAAACCATGAAAAGTGAATGCCGGGGTCCAGGTTTCAGTTCCACGTCCGGCCAGTACATATTCATCCTGCTGCCATGCCGTGGGTGGCGCACCCGGACCGCCGTCCAGTTTCCAGATTTCCTTAATCTGTCCCGCGACCGTGGTCAGGTAGTTGAGTGATCCATCGGGATGCAGCGCCTCACCATAACGCAATTTTATGCGTGTACCCGCCTTGCCCTGCACCCGGATACGCGGAACGCCGGCAAAATTCTGCCCCATGTCCACGATGAACACGCCGGGTTGAATCATGGTGATCTTTTCCGCATTCACGGTGGTCGTTACCCGCACCGGTGGTTGCATCTGTGGATGCATTTCGCCGGAAGGGCCATCACATAGCCTGGCCGTTGTCCATCCCGATCTTGCGCGACCGCTGTTCCATCCCGACACGGCCAGACGC
>DATHKA010000611.1:0-4423 GCA_035489615.1 Chryseolinea sp. | reverse complement strand
CTAATTAACATTCTGATGACCTCGAACGTCACCTCGGTGCGTCAAAACGCTCCGGTGCTTCCCCACGTGAAAAACATTGTGGCGGTAGCTTCCGGGAAAGGCGGCGTGGGCAAATCAACCGTGACGGCGAACCTGGCGGTCGCGCTGGCCCAGAGTGGCGCAAAAGTGGGTCTCATCGATGCCGATATCTTTGGCCCCTCCATTCCTACCATGTTCAACTGTGAGTTCGAGCAGCCGCCGGTAAAAAACGTGAACGGGAAGAACATCATTTTGCCCATTGAACAATATGGTGTTAAGCTGCTATCGATCGGTTTCCTGACGCCGCCCGATAGCGCCATTCTCTGGCGCGGACCGATGGCGAGCTCTGCCCTGAAGCAGTTCTTTGGCGATACGGAATGGGGCGAGCTGGATTATCTGTTGATCGATTTGCCACCCGGCACGAGCGATATTCATCTTACTTTGGTGCAGACTGTTCCGGTTACGGGCGCTGTGATTGTCACGACACCACAAAAGGTAGCCCTGGCCGATGCCAACAAGGCCATGTCCATGTTCCGGCAACCGCAGATCAATGTTCCCATTCTGGGCGTAGTGGAGAATATGGCGTGGTTTACTCCTGAAGAGCTGCCCGACAATAAATATTTCATATTTGGACAGGGCGGTGGCCGGACACTGGCCGACAAGTACGGTGTGCCATTACTTGGTCAGGTGCCGCTCATTCAGGGTATTCGTGAAAGTGGCGACAGCGGCTTGCCCGCAGTAATGAAAAATGGTACGATGGGCGATGCTTTTGTTGACGTGATGAAAGCGATGGCGCGTCAGATTGCCATAAGAAATGCTAATTTTGCACTGACACAACGCGTAGAATTAAAAATACAATGAGCATTACAACCCAGGAACTGGCCCAGAAGGTTGAAGCATCACTGGATTCAATCCGCCCCTATCTGAAAGCCGACGGTGGCGACGTGCAGATCAAGGACATCAGCGATGACCATGTAGTCAAACTCGAGTTTGTGGGCGCCTGTGGCAACTGCAGCATGTCGACCATGACTTTCAAGGCAGGCGTTGAAGCTGCCATCAAACGCGACGTTCCGCAAATAAAAGGAATTGAGGTAATTAACCTCACGCCGATCAATCACTGATCTCCCCCTTTCGGTGCCAAATTCCGTTTGGCGTACGTGATGCTACTTCTTGCGTAGATCCAAAGGTGTTTTCATGCGTTTGCATTCAGAAAAACACCCTTATGAAAACCTTCCCCAAGCTCAACCGTCGCATCGTGGTACTCGCCATGGGTATTGCGTTGGCGGTCGTGAGCACTGTAAACCTTTCCTTTACTCATGCCAACCTTCCGGGAAAATTCTGGGCGCAGTTGGGCATATCCGAAGTCCGTGGTACTGAAAACATTCGCAAGAGTTTTATCGAAGGCTATCTATACTCGTACGGCGCTGCGGCAGCGAAAAAGGTCGCCGCCGGAGACCGCGTGGCCGTTGCCAACGATGTGATGGCCTACGCGAAATCATACGTTGCCAGCAGCGAGTTTCAGGATGCATACCGGCAGGCGCGCGAACAGCAGAAGCCGACTCCCCCGGCGCCCGCTAAAACCAAAGAGGAAGTACAGGCTGCCCAAATTGCCACCATAGAAAAATCGATCGAAGAAACCGAAAAAAGCATGAAAGGTCTCTCGGCCGATATGCAGGCTTCTATGAAGGATGTGATCAAGATGTTCAACGAACAGTTGGAAGACTTTAAAAACCCCGAGAGCCAGATGCTCAAATACATGGTTGATGGAGAGAAATACACTTACCAGGCAACGTTGCAGACCTATGAAACCGACCTCGCTGCCTGGCAGAAATCTTACCCGGAGAGCTATCAGGTGATGATCAAATCCCGGCTCGAGAAGTTCCTGTCCGTGACCGCCGACGTCGACTACAGTGCCTCCCTGCATGACGAATATGGACTCAAAAAATTCACCAATGCGGCCTACGAAAAAAAGCCTGACGAATGGAAGATGGCCTATCGCGCGGGTAAGCCCGTTGTGGATGCCGCCCGGGAGTTCGCTGCGACGTGGGTGAAAGAACTACGGTGAATACGTTTGGTGTTGACCAGGGCACGACAGGGCGACCAGTTGTGCCCTTTTATTTTGTGTATATTTGAGGCTGTATCCACTTCAGTTGAGTTGTGCGGAAAGTTCTGTTCGTCTTCCTGACAATTGTTTTTACTGGCGCGTCCGCAATTGCTCAGGATCGCTGCGGAACCGTCGAATACACCAAAGCATTGCGCGGCCGGAATCAGCTTCGCGAATCGCCCGAAGGCTTCGAGCGATGGCTTAATCAGGCCAACACCCAGCGCCGGCTCAAACGAGGCGGCCGGACCCAGGCTGCCTATCAAATCCCGGTGATCATCCACGTGATTCACAACGGAGAAGCCGTCGGCAGCGGCATAAACATTTCCGACGAACAGATCATGTCCCAATTGTCGGTGCTGAACAAGGACTACAACCGGATGAACGCTGATGCCGGCAACACCCCGGCAGAGTTTCTACCCATGGCAGGCACGTTCAATGTTGAATTCGTCCTGGCAAAACAAGATCCTGAAGGTATTGCAACGACGGGCATCGTTCGTGTAAAGGGCTCGAAGACGTCGTGGACCATGAACGACAATTATCAATTAAAGTCACAGAGTTACTGGCCCGCCGAAGACTACCTTAATATATGGGTGTGCCGGCTGACCGATTTCCTGGGTTACTCACAATTTCCCGTATCCGCACTGCCTGGGCTGGAGAACTCGTCGACGAACCGGCTTACAGACGGCGTAGTGATTGCTTACAATGCCTTTGGCTCTTCCGACGACGGAAATTTCACCTTGCAGAACGCTTACAACAAGGGTCGCACAGCAACACACGAGGTCGGCCACTTCTTTGGCCTCAATCACATTTGGGGCGATGATGACGTGGCGTGTACAGGAACCGACTACGTCGACGACACACCCAATCAAGCCGGTAGCAGCAGTGGATGTCCCACGCATCCACGCATCACCTGCAGCGTGACCTCGATGTTTCAGAATTATCTTGACTACACCAACGATGCCTGCATGAACCTCTTCACGCAGGGCCAGGTGTCCCGCATGGAGGTTGTCATTGAAAACAGTCCGCGGCGCGCCAGCCTGACCTCATCCCATGGACTGGATGAACCTGCTCCCCTGTTGAACGATCTCGGCGTGAAGGAAATCATCCGACCGGCGACCGGCGAATGCTCGGCCAGCTTTGCACCACAGATTGAAGTGCGCAACTATGGAAACAATGCCATAGCGTCGGCGCGCATAAGGCTACGAAAAGATGGCGCTATCGTGGAAACAAAAGATTTCACTTTCTCGCCTGCACTGGGGCTGCTTGAAAGCAGAATATTAACCTTCTCGAACATCTCCTTCACCAGTGGAACGCACAATGCGTCGGCCGAGATCCTGCTAACCAACGCTATGGCTGATGGGCAGCCCTCGAACAATTCTATCTCCCGCACGTTCGCCGTTCCCGAAAGCATAGCCCTTCCGTTCCTGGAGTCGTTTGATGTGGTGCCTGCTGACTGGGAAATTCTCAACCCTGATCAGGACTTGACCTGGGCGTTGACCAGCACGGCAACTGCCAACACCGAGGCGCTTTACATGGACTTCTACAATTATGAGGACCACGTTGGCGAAATCGACCCGGTTATCAGTCCAACATTCGACCTCTCGTCCGAACCCGCAGCACTACTCAAGTTTGACGTTGCCTACGCGCAATTCGGATCGAGTACCGACGCGTTGAAAGTTTTACTCCTGACAAATTGCAACTCGAATCTTGAAGAGGGTATCGTCGTCTATAGCAAATCGGGGAGCGCACTTGCCACGGCTTCTGCCACGTCGGACCCCTTCACGCCTTCCGAAGGAGATTGGCGCACCGAAACTGTTGATCTGTCGCAATATATTGGCCAAAGCAATCTTCAACTGGCCTTTGTCGGCTTCAATGATTGGGGAAATAATCTTTACCTCGACAACATTGCGTTAACCACCTCTCCCATTGCCGATGTTGTGGCCTCCAAGATCCTGCAGCCGTCTCCCGTGAGTTGCGTCGATCAGCTTCAACCGGTCGTGCGCGTATTTAACGCCGGCACGCTCATCACGCAACTTACGATCACCACTACGATTAACGGACAGCCCTATACGCAGACATTAAACGACCTGAACATTGCCGGAAACACGAGTAGTGACATAGTCCTCCCCTCCATCAATTTCGTCGACGGACCAAATCAACTGCAGATCAGCCTTTCCAATCCAAATGGAACACCGGACTTTTTTCCTTCCAACAATCAATTGGCGATGTCGACCGTTCACGATGCCACTTCGGAGTCGTTGCCTACCCGACAGCGCTTCGACAACGGCGATACGGGCACCT
>DATHKA010000610.1:0-2567 GCA_035489615.1 Chryseolinea sp. | reverse complement strand
CGGAAGCAATTGCATCGGCCGCAGCGCCAATGACTTTGAGGGAACCTTGCGCACCAATCACCAGGTTGTGTTGCATGAAATCAGGATTACTAAAAATGATCTCCACGGGCTTTCCTGCCTGAACCTCGAATGATACTTTGTCGTACTTCATTTCGTTCTTGATAACACTCAAGCGAATGAGCGTTGCGTCCCGGTTGCTGGCAACAACGACCTGGCTGCTCTTCGCGAGGTAGTTCTCCGAGAATCGTTCCGCTATGGAACTGCCGGCGAACATGTTTTCGTACACCTTCCCAAAGACGCGTTCTACTTCGTATCGCCATGGACCTGACAGACTAACCTTGCGCGTTCCCTGCTGCACGAACAGGTCTTCCGGCTTACCCACGAATCCTCCTCGCCAATCACGGTCTTCCACCTTCACGGCGATAGTATTCGATCCTCGCTTGATCAATCCGGCAGGCACGTCATACAACTTTTGGCCGTTGCCGCGTTCCGACTTTCCGATGTAGGCACCGTTGAACCAAACTTCACCCTGATCGTCGAGCTGGCCCAGTGAGATCGAAGTCTTTGCCCCCGATGACGTCAGGTCGAGCGTCTTCCTGAACCAGATGATGCCATCGATATTCTCTCCCGCACGCTCTATGGGTTGTGGCAGTTCCATGGATTTCCAGGAACGATCGTCGAAAGTTGTCGCCTCACGATGCAAAACTTGCTTGCTTTTAAACTCCGGATGCTTAGCGTTGAAGGCGTTGACAAATGCCGTTGCATGCGCGCCCGCCGAGACGTAAACCGCCTGTGACAGCCAATAGTCTTCACTCACCACCGGATCGGCCGACAGTTCATACAATGCCGTCCCGACTTCGGTCGAAGTACCGACGTCCTGCAGCGCGTTGATGGCGGCCAGCCTAACACCGGGATCCGTCTCGTACAAAAGCTTTGACGCGATAATATCCTCTCCGCTCCACCCATTCTTTACCAGAATCTGCAAAGCGGCCTTGCGCACAGCCGGCACGTTGTGATTGAGCGCCCGACCGATCGCATCCCGGCCTTCTCCGGCTGACGCCGCCTTCAATCCATCGAGGGTCCAGAGCGCGTGGAGTGTACCATAATAGTCATCCGTTAAATTCGTCTTCGAGAGGGCGACGAGTGCCGGGAGCACATCCGCCTTCGCTCGTTCAACCAGCAGGCGTTGCGCCGTAAGACGCCAAAAAAGGTTTTCGTTAGACAAGGCTGTTACGAGGCCGTCTGTATCGTCTTTACTCAAGGCAATGGAACCGCCCGCTCTGGCGGTTTTACTTACCACACGCCAAACCCGTCCGTAAGCCTTATCGCGAAGCGGATTTTCGTAGGCATTGCCCTTGCCAGTTGCTGCCGTGTAGCCTCCCCGTTCGGGCGTAGGTGTAGGATTGTGCTGTATGATAAAGTTGTACCAGTCCAGCACCCACACGGCACCGTCGGGTCCGACTTTGGCATCGACCGGTGCCACCCATTCGTCGGCTGAAGCGAATAAATTCCAGCCATCCTGCTCCTTGAAACCGGCGCCCGACCTCTCCAGTTCAGCGATGTGCACCAGATGTCCCGTAGGCTCGCTCACAAACGCCTTCCCTACGTAATTGGATGGATAGGCCCGCGCCGTGTAAAAATTGTGTCCCGATGCGGCCGTAAAACCACCAAATACATCCACTTGTCTCACCTTCGATGTAATGGGATGCATGGCATAATGCCCGTCGATCTTCGCGCTCCCGATGATGGGCATTCCGGTCACACGCTGTACGCCTTTGTAAGGAATGCCGAGAAACACGCTATGGGTGTTGTTGGCGGTCGAGGCGAAGATGTCGTTATCTTCTGTGAAGCCCAGCCCCCAGGTGTTGTTCGACGTGGGACTCATGAACTCGAACGTCGACATATCCGGATTAAAGCGATAGACGCCCTGGCCGAATTGCATTTCCTGACCGGCCATCGTGCCTTTAAATCCGGAATAGCCCACCACGCCCCATATTTTATTGTCGAATCCGTATTGCAAGGTTGAAGGACCGGCATGTGTGTCGAACGTTCCCCATCCATCGCTGAGCGTTTGCCGTTCATCGGCCTTATCATCGCCGTCGGTGTCTTTGAGAAAAAGAAAAACGGGAGCCTGCGAAACAATAGCGCCCCCGTTGACCAGTACAATGCTTGTGGGTATGTTGAGCTTATCGGCAAAGACGGTGAACTTATCGGCTTTGCCATCGCCATTGGTATCCTCACATATTTTTATCCGGTCATCACCCGCCGACTTATCTTCCATAACGGTGTTGGGATAATCTACTGTTTCAATCACCCATAAGCGCCCACGTTCATCCCAGGTCATAGCAATCGGATTGATAATGTCGGGTTCGGAGGCAAACAATTCGAGATCAAACCCGAGCGGAACCTGGATGAGCTTTTTGGACTCTGCCGGCGACAACGGCTCCTGGTAGCGGGGAGCCGGACTGCGTTTCTCGTAGTTCGGAATGTTTGGCTCGTCCCGATAGGCGAGTTTTGGCATGTCCTTTCGGAAGGCCTCCCACTGTTTACGCACGTCGTCGCCCACT
>DATHKA010000609.1:0-3211 GCA_035489615.1 Chryseolinea sp. | reverse complement strand
GTAATTACGATGAAGGTCGAGTCCACCAATGCCGTCTTCGTTGTATTTTCCATCACCATCATTGTCGATACCCTCCGTGTAAACAATCCAGTCGCCTTTGCCTTCGGGCACGCGCTTCATGAGTCGCCGCGAGGGATCGCGTTCGTCGAGCATGTAACTCGCTTTCTCCGTTTCTTTTTCCGTCGCCCTCTTGCGCATCAGGTAGATTACGCCGTCGCCATCGAGGTCATCTTCGCTGTCTTCATCCAGCAAACCATCAGTGTCGTTGTCGGTGGGCCGTACGGTACTCCGGTTTCTAGATGCTGTATATAGATAAAGCGTCGCGCCGTCGGGATTGTTCTGCGGACGCACGTAGATCGTTTTGGTATCGATCAGCCTGGTGATGGCCGGATCCTTGCCGTAATTCTCCAACAGGTATTGCGTGAGCCAGAGCACCGATTCGCTGCCGGTGATCTCGCCACTGTGTCGTCCCCCCTCGAAGTAGGCCCCGGGTTTGTCGGTGTACTTGCCCGTCTTCTTATTGGTGAGTGTCATCTGTAGAATGGGACGACCTTCGTAACTCCGGCCCACCTCATAGAGTTCAACAATATTGGGATACTTCTCGGCCCATCGTTTATACCAGGTGTACATCACATCCGGGGTATGGTATTTGTCGAACGCCAACTTATCACTGGCCACGTACTCCACCTGGCTGAATTTTTCCTTCTTGAACCAGCTCACGCCGTGCCGGTAGCCTCTAACGGTGTGCACCTTGGCGGCAGTGTCGAGCTCCGTGAACTTTTCTTCAGTTTTGTAGTAGGTAGGTTGCGCAAAAGCGGTGGAGGCAACAAGGCCGAGAAGACCAACGAAGCAATATTTCATGGTTTAGGATTTGTAGGTCGATGAAGGTCATATTACAATCCGAGGAACAGAACGAAGTTTGTATGGCTGTGCGATAAATTGATGTGAGCGGGAATCTCACGCGATTGATATGGATTGGGTTGTGTGTGAGTTTCATTTAATTGTTAAATTGGTTGCCTGCCGGCGCTATGGTTCTTAAGAGATTCTATATTTATTATGTTGTCCTTGTTATATCGGCGCTCGCAGCGGCCTCATTTGCTTTGGTATATCAGGAGTACGGGCCGGTCGACGAGGAGAAATTGGTAAGTCAGAGGGTCCGGCGAAATGATGTTGTGGCAGACTTCTTTTATCCGAAAGAAGGCAACCACTTGCCGCTTGTGGTCGCACTGGCTGGATCAGGAGGAGGGTTTCTCCCGGACAAAGAACTGCAATCATTAGCCCTGGAAGGTTATGCGGTTTTATCGCTTGCTTATTTCAACGCGGATCTCCTACCCAAAAAAATCGAAAACATTCCGCTGGAGTACTTTGATGTGGCTATTGATTGGTCGTGCAATCAGAGCATTGTCGACACCGGTAAAATCATTCTGCTCGGCGTTTCCAGAGGAGCAGAATTAGCGCTGCTGCTTGCCTCGCACTATTCGCGTTTTAAAGGAGTGATTGCCTATTCTCCGGGATGTTTTGTTCTACCTAATGCCGTAGATTCCGATGATAGCATTGCGCGCAAGTCTTCATGGTCCTGGCAAGGAAAGCCCATATCATTTGCTCCTCTTCCGATGTTGCAGCGCAATCACGGGGAGGCTATTGACTATCGCCGCTATATTGAACCGCTGTTGAAGAATCTGGACAATGAGCCATATACGATTCCGGTGGAAAGAGTAAAAGGTTCTATTTTGCTGCTTTCAGGAGAAGATGATCAGACCTGGCCGTCAGCAGAAATGGCGATGCTCATTGAACAACGATTGAAGGAGAACCAATATCCTTATTCGGTTCGCAACGTAGTCTTTCCGGATGCCGGTCATTCGTTGTTTCAGCTGCAGAATAACTATCAACTACTTTCCAGTACTTTCTTCCGGGGGTTGCGTTTTCGTGTCAATGGGAAACAATATCGGTTTAACTTGGGCGGGTCGCCCTGGGCCGATATGCTTGCAAAGAGAAAGGCCAGATCAGAGACACTACAATTTTTGAAACAATTTAAGTCGAGTAGCCAGTTCGGTACCACCCGATGAGCACTCATATCATGCCATGACAAAGAGAGCCGCTTCTGGAATCAATAAACAATACGTCATTAGTGTAACGGTTATGACTTTTATTCTCCCAATAGCCGGTTTTATGATTGAGTATGTTATGAATGACGACACAATGACGTTTGAACGCTTTGGAAAATGGTTTATTTTTTCCGCCGTCGGACTTAGGTTGTTTCTTGCAGGCCTAAAGCAGACCATAAATCCCGCCTTTACAGCGAAGGAGATCTTTCATATAGCCGGAGAGGAGAGTTTCCCGATCCTTCGTGAGCTTGGGTTTGCGAATATTTGTTTCGGACTGATTGGAATAGTCTCCTTATTTATACCACCGTGGAGAATCGTGAGTGCATTCGGTAGTGGTTTGTACTATGGTATTGCGGGCTTTCAACATTTTTTTAAGAAGCCAGCGGGCATCAATGAGAAGTTTGCCCTGATCACCGATGTTATAATTTTTGTCCTACTAATGGTATATTTTGTAAAAATGATTTAAGCTTATGCTGCTTCTACTTTAAAGTTGTCTGTTTTCAAAAAATTACGAGGTGTGAAGGACGCATCGAATGGCTCCATGTAAATCAATTAGTGATCCAGCAACAGAATATGAAGGCCAGATGAGCTGACGAATTGTAAATTTAAAAGTATACGCATAATGAGAGAAGTCATGCTGTTCCTGCATTTTATCGGCCTTACGATGGGCTTAGGTACCAGCTTTGCCCATGCTTTTTTGGGGATTGCTACATCCAAAATGTCGACTGAAGAGGCGGCAAGGTTCCGTTTACATTCCATGGCATTAAGCAAGATGGGAAATATCGGGATCGTCCTGTTGATTGTTTCCGGCCTCTATTTGATTACGCCTTATTGGAAAGTTCTGCCCTCGCTTCCGCTCTTGATCGGGAAGCTTGTCCTGGCAGTGGTGTTGGCCGTACTGATTGCGATGATCAATTTGCTCACGAAGAAGGCCGAAAGAGGAAATGCAGAAGTTTATTTGAAAAGAATGGAACAGCTGGGTAAAATGACCCTGCTCATTGGTTTGATCATTGTCATTCTGGCTATTCTAATTTTTCACTAATGGCAAATGGAGATGCTCGACCCCATGCTGTCGCAGCGCTTAAATCGATTTCACATGGACAAGG
>DATHKA010000608.1:0-11537 GCA_035489615.1 Chryseolinea sp. | reverse complement strand
CAGTATCACTTCCCCGTGAGATGATCCTACACCCGGTCTGACAAAGCAACGAAAGGCCCGGCGCGATCGGCCGGTATGTCGTCACGACCGGCTACATGCCCATCATCACAAAGGCTCCCCAGTAGTAAGGATCTTTGTATTTGGTCATAAGCTGTAGCTGCGCCTGTTTGAAAGCTGCATGCTTGTTGCCCAGCTTGATCCACGACGTATAGAAATTAGTCATGAGCTGTTGCGTGGCGGCGTCATCCACCTTCCAGAGGCTCATAACGAGGGCTTCGGCCCCAGCCACCTGGAACGCCCGCTGCAGGCCGTAAACGCCTTCGCCGGCCTTTACTTCGCCCAGACCCGTCTCACAAGCGCTCAGCACTACCAGTGAAGTGCCCTGGAGATTAAGGTTCATGGCTTCGTAAGCGGTGAGTACGCCATTGTCGTTGCTGCGCAGGCTGGGCTCCTGCTCTCCGCTCACCGTCTTGCCACCACCGGTCAGGATCAGTCCCGAGCGCAACAAAGGATTCTCGGTTGCGTTTTCCATGTGCACACCGAATCCGCTGCCGGTAACCTCTACGTCTTTCAAAAAATATCCGTGCGTTGCGATGTGCATTACGGTAGGGCTATTGGCGCCCTTAAGATTTGCCTCGCTGGCCGTCTTCTGCATGAAACTCGTTGACGCATAGCCGGCCGCCTTGAGCGTCCGGTTAATGCCCTCAATCTCCGCCTTTGTCGCCGGCAAAGGTGAGACTTCTTTCGAGCCGTAATCGGGGAAGCCAATCAGGGTAGCCTTTTTGGAGGCTGTGGCTTTCTTCTTACTCTTGAAAGCCAGGAGATCTTTAGAGTTGCCTAATGTAATGAAGTCATAGGTATTAATGGTGTAAGTACCGCCGGGCTGTTTGAGCGTGTTCAGGTTGATCTGATTGTAGACACCATCCGGTGAAACGTACACAACTTTCTTATCACCCAACGCATCTGCTATACGCCGCCAATATTGCTCGTAAGAATGTTCATCCGCAATACGCTGTTGGATCGCGTTTCGGTAGAACTTTGCATAGCGTGTATCAAGTTGCGCACCGTTGTCAAGCAGTACTAATTTGGGGAGATCGGTTGTACTGCTAATGATCAACGCTGCGTACCGCGACTCAG
This sequence comes from Chryseolinea sp., assembly GCA_035489615.1. Taxonomy (GTDB): domain Bacteria; phylum Bacteroidota; class Bacteroidia; order Cytophagales; family Cyclobacteriaceae; genus Chryseolinea. Next base: position 10,400 of record DATHKA010000608.1, on the reverse strand, counting down.
CCGTGAACTTCTGATCGAACTGCGTAACGCGGATGAGTTCTACAACGACCTCGTTGTTCCCCAGGGCTGATTTCACTTCCTGGTAGCTTACCGGCAGCGAGCCGTAGCCTGACACAAATTCCTTACTCAGTTCGGACAGCCGCTTTTCCATGGTATTTGCCGCCGTCACCATCGAATCCAGGTTGATCTTTTGTTCCTTGAGTTCCTCTTTGGAGTATTGGTAGTAACGGGCCAGCGTTTCCTTTTGATCAATCCAGATATTGTACTCGTTCACCAATTCTTTGTTGCCGCTCGTCAGGATGCTTCGCTTAATGCGATTGGTGGCGCTCAACAGCAGGGCCTTGGTTGCCATCTGGTATTCGAACATATCGCGTAGCACCGAAGGCTGTGCCGATGAGGCTTCGATGGCGAAATTGTAGAAGCGTTGAAAACGCGGTGAAAGCACATCCCAATACTTCGTCTTCTCTGCCTCGCTCATCGATGCAAAATAGCGGCTGATGAAAGTAACCGACTTGTCCATCACGGATTTGTAAGCGCTATACGCCTTGTCATATTCTTTCTTCTTCCAATACAAAATGGCAACGTCTTCCTGCGATTGAACAAAGAGGGGATGGTCAGTTCCGAAGGCTTTTTCGCGCACCAACAGGGCCTTGTCGAGCAGGGGTTGTGCCTCGGCATACCGCTCCTTGTACCGATAGAAGTTGCCCAGATCACTCGTACTCTTCGCAAATGCCGGACTATCGCCGCCGAAGCTGGTCTTGAATATTGCCTGTGATTTCTTCAGTAACTCTTCCACTTTATCTTCCTTGCCCATCGCCATATACAAGGCCGCCTGGCTGTTCAGCATACTGGCATAGTCAGGATTTGTTTTGCCCAGCCTTCGTTCCATGCTTTGGTAAATTGCTTCGGCATCATCGTAGCGACCCATCTGTTGATAGAGAAGCGCCTGGTTGGACAGAAACTTCAACCCATTCTTCGATTTTTCGTCTCCCAAATTTTCGGCGATCTCGATGGCCTTTTTCAGTATTTCATCCGCTTCCTCGTACCGGCCGATCGTTTGATACAGCATCGCGCGATTGTTCTGAACGATCGCGTACTGCATGACGCTTTTGCCCACATTCTTCTCGATGTTCAGGAGTGCCGCATCGAAGGTTTTCTCGCTTTCATTGTATTGCGCCAGATCAAATTGCAGGACGGCGAGGTTATTCAACGAGGAGGCTACACCAATATTCGTTTCGCCAAACTTGACCTTCCGAAGCTCAAGTGCCCGGGTGGTATATCCCATGGCCTGCGTAAATCGCCCCATGGTTCCGAACAGCAGGCCTTGATCGGCCAGCGCTTTCATGTACCCAATATTGTCGGTAAGTCCGGCGCGCTCGTAGACCACGATGGCGCTACTGAATCTTTTTTCGGCAAAGGTAAATTTGCGGGTTGCGTAGGCGAGCTCGCCAGTCTCGAGTTGGAATCGCGCCTTTTCCAATTCATTTGATTTGCTGCTGTCGATGGAACCGAGCACCAGGCTGCCACCGGTGGCAAGTTTCGACAATAGTTCGCCCTTTTCCTTAACATCAAAAAGGCCGGAATTATCCAGGAGCAGAATGGCATAGTCGAAGTCGGTAGAGTCGAATTTGTCGCGCGTGCGGTCGAGATCCTGCTTCCAGTCTCCAGCCACTTTTTGACGATTTTCCTTCGAGGTGATGGACTTGATCTTCTTAATCACCTGACCGCTGGCCGTGCATGCGCACAGTACCAGCAGCACAGCAAATGTTCTAATCATCTGAACGTCGGTTGAGGACACAAGGGATATTGAACGGCGATGGCCTGATACAGTTACAAACTTCCTGACGCACATTTTGGGCGTCAGTCCGGGCGTCAGTAACTACTTTGTAAACTTAGTGCTTTGGATCCAATCGGAGGGTCATCTCCGAATGATTCTTCGTAAACCACCTCGCCATTTTTCCGGGATACGCGTATAAAATCCACGCTCCCTGTGCCTTTGAATTTGAATATCATTCCCACCCAGGGCACCGGTTCGAGCCGTACCGTAAGCTCAAAGGCCTTTTGATGGTTAATGTACAATTGCGCCAGGGTATCCTGCACGTCAAACTTGACATCCACCCAGTCTTCAAGCGCTGCGCCCAAGGGCGACAAGTCACTGACCTTGCCGCTTTTATCATAGAACTCCAGGTTGGAGACACATCCCGGGATACTGAGTGGCACCACCATGGCCGCACCTTCAAAAAGGATGTGCACCTCGGTATACCGACAGGCCGCGGCACCTTCACCGAAATCATTCCGCACCCGCGCTTCAAAGACAAAATCGTCGCTCCTGATGTCGGGTAGATCACCCACTTTGTAATAATTGCACCACGGTGGATCAGGCTGGAGCACGATGCCAGTTTCGCGAATGCGCGACAGGGGCAATCCAAGCCGGCCGTCTTGCAACACCGTTTGCTGCTCGAAGTAAACGGGCATCGGCTTCGTATCCAGTAAGGGAAGCCATCCCTTGCTCTTGATCAGCAGCCTATGCTTTTGAACCACTTCACCATTTACTTTAAGTCGCGCATCAAAATAGCCTGGATGATAGTAAATTGACGTGTGTTGATGTAGTTTCGGATCAACCGTAGAACTTAGCCGCGGGTCCCAGGATTGCTGGATGCTTACCGAATCGTCCTCGTCGCACAAAGACGCGTCATAGTCAAAGATCACGGTGTTTGGCACGCCTGTATCGACCACCTTCTTGCTGCTGAAGGTAAATGTTCTTCCACGACTGGTACTGGAGGGACGAAAGGCAGTCACGTAGAAAATCACGGCCGCGGTACACGCAAACAGAATCACCCACACCAGCGTCTTCGATCGCGGGCGACTGGCGCGCGGCCTCTTATCATCCGAAAGAGGAGTTTGACGGGCTTCCATCTTTTCAGGGACCCGGGCCGCCTCAAGGGCACTGCTCTCGCTGTGCTGCTGCTTAAACTGCTGCCAGTTCTGCGCGCCGGCAAATTCTGCCAGCGCGTTGAGCGTGGTAATCGTGGGCTTTCCTGTGTGTTCGATCTTTTTCCAGACGCGCTTAAGGGTAACCACGCTGAGCTGGACGCCGGTGCGCTCGTGAATCTGACCGGACAATTGCGCGAAATCCTTCGATGACCACCCGAGTCCGCTTCCCCAACCCAGAATCAACTCTATCCTGGTTGTGAGTGCTGCGATGGCAGATTCATATGCGTGATCAGTGGACATGCTTTTACAAGTGCCGGGGCGATCGGGCAACTTGAACAAGCTTGAACAAACTTGTCCGTCCTCTTCATCGGCAACTGCCTGCAAATTTCATTGTTTGGCGCCACATAACCGAGCATAACACAAACAGATGCCACGCAATCTTTCCATCGTATTTATCTCTTTTGTTTCAACAGCATGCCACTACCTGGCAGGTTGCGCGTTGGGACTGATGCTGCTCACGCAAGACGCGTTAGGAGACACCGGAATTCTCAATCCCGGAGTAAAGTGGCGCTTTAAGACGCAGGGCGCTGTTAGAGGGCAGCCCCTCGTGGTTGGCCAATTGATAATGGTTGGAAGTACAGACGGGAAGTTGTATGGGCTCGATCAGGCAACCGGCGCGTTGAAGTGGAGTATAAAGACCGGCGCGCCCATCACCAGTTCACCGGTGAGCACTGGTTCATCGGTGTTCTTTGTATCCGACGATAACCACGTGTATGCGGCAGACATAGGGACCGGGGTAGTGAAATGGCGCTTCAAAATGAACGCGCTACGGCAGGGCTACTGGGAATGGGACTACTTTACCGCCGCGCCGGTGGTTGCCGACGGCGTAGTATGGGTGGGATCCGGCGACGGTTCGCTGTATGTGCTCGACGCCGCGACGGGTAAACAAAAGTGGAAATACGAAACAACGGGTAGGGTACGCGCTGCTCCTGCCGTTGCCGAAAAGGTGGTCTACCTGCCTTCGAATGATGGAATAGTCTACGCGTTGGATAAGGTATCGGGAAAACTGCTGTGGAAATTCAACACCGACGGGGCAGGATACGATTCGCGAAAGTTTGGGTGGGATCGCAATGCCATTTATGCCTCACCTGTAATTATTGATAGTCTGATGATCGTGGCCAGCCGCGATGGAAAGACTTATGCCGTGAACATCCACACCCATAAACAGAAATGGTCGGTTACCTACGGTCCCACCTGGGCTATGTCGACCAGTGCAGATCGGGAAACAGTTTACATCGGATGGTCGGATAACAGCCTGGTGACCGCGATCGACTTGCAAACGGGGAAGGAGCGCTGGAAGTTTAAAGCAGGATCTATGGTCTATACAAAACCGCTCCTCACGGATAGCGAAGTGTTGATCGGTTCGGCCGACGAGAAGCTTTATAGTCTCAGTAAAACAGACGGAACAAAAAAATGGGAGTACAAGCTGGGCGGGAGCGTGTTCAGCGCGCCGGTAACGGAGGGAGGTGTGGTATTCGCCGGAAGCGATGACGGTTATCTCTATGCCATCCATGAGAAGATCAGGCCCGTAAAGGCCGTCTTTCAGCCAATCACGAACGACCCTGGAATGGAACAGGCTTTCCTCGTTAACCCGCGCATCACGCACTGGCTTAGAGATCAGGGCTTTTTGCAGCTTGATACGATCTCATTAGCGACGTTCATGCAACAGCGCGTCTCTGACGGCAATCCCAGCGTGATCGTATTTGCCTACGAACAATTGCCTGCATCCATCGTGGGTAACCAGCCTGAAAACGGTCTGCTGCGACAGTACCTCAACAGCGGCGGCAAAGTGGTCTGGTTCGGTAACATTCCAAGCCTCTACACATTCGACAAACAGGGTACGCCAACCATGGATGTCACGCGAGGCGAACGCATGTTGGGCGTGAAATTCGTACGGCCGGAAGATTCGGGAAATTACTATGGAGAGACCACACAACAAGGGCGGAACCTGGGTCTTCCCCCGTGGAAGATGTTTACCTACGCAAATGTAGACAGCCAGGGCATAACGCCGCTGGCGCTGGATGGTTTTGGTCGCGTAACGGCGTGGATGAAGACCTATAACGGTCGGCCTGGATCAGGATTCTTTTCCTGTCGAACATGGGGATGGTATTCGCCCATTCACGAGGATGACCTTCAGATCATACTGGAAATAGCCAATTATGAACTTGAGTAAAGTATTTATTCAACACTTGCACGTCGTCCATAAGCCGCCCGGGAACGTCGTTACCGTGCTGCTGATGATCCAAGCATTGATGGGTGTCTCACCAGCACAGGCACAACGATCCGGCAACCCACAACCTGTGGTCGCCTGGACCTTTGCCACCCGTGCGGCCGTCGTGTCATCTCCCGTTGTAGATGGTGGGCTGGTCTATTTCGGTTCCGAAGACAGCACCTGGTATGCGCTTGAGCTCGCCACCGGGAAAGTTAAATGGAAACTTCCGACACGGGCAGCTATCCGCTCAACGCCGTTTGTTTACGGAAGCCAGGTCTTTCTCGCCGGCGGCAACGGCGTGCTCACCTGTGTGAACAAGATCAATGGGGCCGTGGTGTGGCGCATCGTATTCGACCAAACCGCCGTGTTCATGGGAGAGCGCAGTTATGACTTCGCCGACTATTACCATTCGTCGCCGCTCGTAGCTGATGGAATCCTCTACCTGGGCACCGGCAACGGGGTAATGAGCGCCTATCTCGCCACTACGGGTGTACTGCTGTGGCGCTACCAGGCAGGCGATATCATCCACTGCCGTCCGGTCATCGCTGGCGACAAAATTGTCCTGGGCTGTTTTGATGGATATGTGTACGCGCTCAACAAGCGTGACGGACAACTGGCCTGGAGGTTCAAGACGATCGGACATCAGTATTTTCCTAAAGGAGAGGCACAGGGTATGCTGGCGACGGACGGCCAGCGGGTCTTTGTAGGAGCACGCGACTACAACTTCTATGCGATCGACGCGGCTTCGGGTACCGTTTCCTGGAATCTCAAATTCTCCAACGGTTGGGCTATGTCGGCGACAGTGGCTGATACCGTCGTGTACATCGGTACTTCTGATGATCGGGTGATGGTGGCTGCCGATGCGCGATCGGGAAGGGAATACTGGAGAACCAACGTCAACTTTAATACTTTTGGAGGAGCCGTCTCAGGCGCGCAGAATATCTGCTTCGGAACGATCTGGGGAAAGGCATACGCACTGGACCGCCGCACCGGAGCGGTACGTTGGACCTTCGAAACGCAGGGATATCGGGAACATCATTTGCAATACTTCGATGAGGACGATCGCTTCAGGACCGACATTGGTTCGATCCTCCGTTCGCCATTCGCCTGGGTCATGGCGGAACATCAAATGGGTGGTGTCTTCTCCACACCGGCACTCAGTGGCGACATGATGGTGGTTACCACAACAGATGGTAACGTGTATGGACTGAAGCTGTAGCGACCTCAACCCTTCGCCGAACGCTCAATATCCTTAAGGTTCTCCATCTTCTTATTTCGCAGGAAGCCGTTAATATCTTCAAAGTGTTCACGGACGCGCTTGTTGCCAAATTCAAACACCTTCGTAGCCAGCCCATCGAGGAAGTCCCGATCATGCGAAACCAAAATTAAGGTGCCATCGAATGCCTTTAGTGCATCCTTGAGAATGTCCTTGGTCTTGATATCGAGATGGTTCGTAGGTTCGTCGAGAATGAGCAAGTTTACCGGAGTCAGCAAGAGCTTCAGCATGGCCAATCGCGTCTTCTCACCACCCGACAACATTTTCACCTTCTTATCGATAGAATCGCCACCAAACATGAAGGCGCCGAGCAAATCCCTGATCTTGGTACGGACATCGCCTTCGGCTACCTGTTCGATCGTTTCAAATACAGAAAACGTTCCATCCAACAGAGACGCCTGATTCTGCGCGAAGTAACCGATCATCGAGTTGTGACCCGTCTGCAATTTACCTTCATAGTCGATCTCACCCATGATCGCCTTTACCATCGTGGATTTCCCTTCGCCGTTTCGTCCCACGAACGCCACTTTGTCGCCACGGGCAATAGTCATGGCCGCGTTTTCAAACACCACGTGGTCGCCATACTTCTTAGTAAGCGAATCAAGGATAACGGGATAGTTACCCGACCGTGGCGCAGGTGGGAACTTGAGATTGAGTGCCGACGTATCGACTTCGTCTACCTGGATAATCTCAATCTTCTCCAGCATCTTCACCCGCGACTGCACCTGAAGCGTCTTCGAGTAAGTTCCCTTAAATCGATCAATGAACTCCTGGATGTCGGCAATTTGCTTTTGCTGGTCTTCGAACTGCTTTTGCTGCTGTTCGCGGCGCTCCCTGCGCAGCTGAAGGTAATGGGTATAATTCGTTTTGTAATCGTAGATGCGACCCATCGTTACTTCGATGGTGCGATTGGTAAGGTTGTCGACAAAGGTTTTGTCGTGACTGATCACGATGACGGCCTTTGCGTTGTTGATGAGAAAGTCTTCCAGCCACTGGATCGACTCAATATCCATGTGATTCGTGGGCTCATCCAGCAGAATCAGGTCGGGCTTCTGCAGCAGGATCTTCGCCAGCTCGATGCGCATTCGCCATCCGCCGCTGAACTCCTTGGTAGAGCGCGTGAAGTCACTGCGCTTGAAACCCAGGCCGAGCAACGTCTTCTCCACTTCCGCGTCGAAGTTGATCTCCTCGATCGAGTAATATTTCTCGCTGAGCTCAGCAACCTGCTCGATGATGCGGGCATATTCGTCTGACTCGTAATCGGTGCGCGTCTCCAGCTGATGATTGAATTCATCCATCTGCCGCTTCATGTTCAGTATCTTACCGAACGCCTTTGAGGCTTCGTCGAATACGGTTGCCGTGTCGTCCGTCAGGAGGTGCTGCGGTAGGTACGCGATCACGGCATCGTTGGGTGCCGAGATCTTACCGCGCGTAGGTTTGCTCTCACCGGCAATGATCTTAAGGAGTGTGGACTTACCCGCGCCATTCTTTCCCATCAGCGCGATTCGATCGTTTTCGTTGATGTTGAAAGTGATGTTGCTGAAAAGGGGTGAGCCGTTAAACTCTACTGTTACCGCGTCTACTGAAATCATGCCTTACCAATCAGGTCGCAAAGATATTATTTGCGGCGACAAATTTGGTTTCCCACCCGCGCAACATTCGGGGCAAACGGTTAGATTTGAATTCTCAATCGTATACGATGAAGTTAATTTATTGGCTTAGCGCTCTTGCTGTTCTCACGGTTTCCTGCAAATCAAAAAACTCAGAAGAATCTACCTTGGCCGTCGACTCGGCCGCAATCGCCTCAGGCGAAGCCCTTTTTAAACAGGATTGCAGCGCCTGTCACGTTTTCGACCGAGACGCCATAGGCCCGCGCCTGGGCGGCATCACCGCATCAGCGCCTGCCGAGTGGATCAAGAATTTCATCGCCGATCCCAAGAAAATGATCGAATCGGGCGACGAACGCTCCAACCAGCTATATGACCGCTTTAAGACGATGATGCCATCGTTCACCCAATATGACAAGGAGAAACAGGAGAACTTGTTGGCGTTCCTGAAGACAAAGGAAAATGTCGCTAAGGCAGAGATAGCTGAAGACCCGAACGCCTTGAAAGATCCCATTCCGGCACACATTGCCATGTCAGGCCTCGTCGCCGACCTGAAATTGGTGGCTTCCATTCCGTTCTCAAGCGAAGAGAAACCGAGGACCCGAATCGTGAAGTTGGAAGTTCAGCCGGGCAGCAACAAATTACTGGTGTTGGATCTTCGCGGCAAATTGTACGACATCAGCAACGGAGTGCCTGCTGTTTATTTCGACATGGCGACCGTGCGCCCCAATTTCATCCACAAACCGGGGTTGGCTACCGGGTTTGGAAGCGTGGCCTTTCACCCTGATTTTCCTGTCAACGGACTGATGTATACTACGCATACGGAGCCTGCCACCACACGCCCGGCAGACTTTGCTTATGCCGATTCGATACCCGTCACGTTGCAATGGGTGTTAACCGAGTGGAAGGCAGGGGATCCCAGCAAAGAAATGTTTCTGGGCGAAGGAAGGGAGCTCTTGCGTATCAATATGGTAACCGGGATGCATGGCGTGCAGGAGGCAGCTTTCAACCCTTACGCTAAACGCGGCAACAAAGATTACGGCCTGTTATATGTGGGCGTCGGTGATGGCGCGTGCGTCGAGTATAATTTCCCCGAACTCGTGAGGCACCGGCAGGTATGGGGATCGATCATCCGCATCGATCCTAAAGGAAGGAACAGCGCCAACGGACAATACGGCATCCCGGCCGACAATCCTTTCGCGGGTGGCCAAGGCGCTGAGATCTTTGCTTTTGGATTCCGCAATCCTCATCACATCACGTGGTTGCGCTCAGGCGCGATGTTAGCGTCGAACATCGGCCAGAAGTACATCGAATCCTATAGCCTTATAAAAATGGCCGGAGACTACGGATGGCCTATACGCGAAGGCTCGTTCCTCCACAATGAACGCGGCAACATTAACGTCGTATATTCATTGGCAACGGATGATGCGGCTGCCGGCATTACCTACCCGGTTATCCAATATGATCACGACGAAGGAAACGCAATGAGCGACGGATTTGAGTACACCGGAAAAGCTGTGCCGTTGTTGAAAGGCAAGTTCTTCTATGGCGATATTGTAAAAGGCAGGCTGTTCTATTCAGATATAAAGGAAATTGCCCCGGGCAGGCAGGCGGAGATCAAGGAATGGCAAATAACGTTGGATGGAAAACTGACGACGATGGAGAAGCTCTGTGGTGATCAGCGTGTGGACCTCCGCGTTGGCCGCGATGGAAACGGCGAGCTTTACCTGTTCACTAAGCCCGATGGTAAAGTATATCGACTCGTAAATGCGCACCTGGAAACGACGACAAACTGACAACCGTGGGCTATTGTTATCTTCGTGTCGGTGCGGCCCATGCCGATCGTGGCCCGGTCGATGAATTATACTCATGAGCTTTCTTCAGGTTAGCAATGTTTCAAAAAGTGGCATCGATGGCCTCATCCTCGACGGCATCAGCTTTCAGCAACGACGCCGGCAAAAGATTGCCATTGCCGGCGAGACCGGATCTGGTAAAAGTTCACTTCTGAAAATTATCGGCGGCCTGCTGCAGCCCGACTCGGGTACCGTCTCGTTCGAGGGCCACCGCGTAGACGGCCGTGATGTGCTGGTCCCGGGACACCCCCATATCGCTTACCTGGCACAGGACTTCGAATTGCCCAAGTCTCTTCGGGTAGAGCAAGTGTTGGAGTATGCGCGTAAACAATCGCCGGCGGAACAGGCACATCTTTACGAAATCTGCCATATCGAACACCTGCTGAAGCGCCGTACCCATGAGTTGTCGGGAGGCGAACGACAGCGTGTAGCCGTGGCGAGATTGCTGATCGGAATGC
>DATHKA010000607.1:0-17603 GCA_035489615.1 Chryseolinea sp. | reverse complement strand
TTGAAATTCATCGTGGTGCCGCCGTTATCAGCATCGAAAGAAATAGTGAATTTAGTGTGCATTCGGCGGATGGTCGCTCCTGGAGATCGAAGCGTGTACTGATAGCGGTGGGCGGTTATAACCAGGCAGACGCCTATAACTGGATCCGTGCGCTGGGGCATACCGTTGTGCCACCCATTCCCTCACTTTTTACCTTCAATGACAAAGAACGCAAATTCAAAGAGCTGATGGGTATCGCCGTGCCTGCAGGAGAAGTAAGAATTGCGTCAACAAAGTTTAGTCAGCGCGGTCCATTGTTAATCACGCACTGGGGCCTGAGTGGCCCGGCAGTGATCAAACTTTCAGCCTGGGCAGCGACCTACCTGCATGAACAGCAATACCAGTTTGATGCCCGTGTAAACTGGACAGGAGAGCCCGATACGCGCTGTCGCGAAACTTTAGCCACTGCCAAGACATCGCGAGCAAGACAAAAGATCTACGGACATCCCATGTTCAATTTGCCTCAGCGGCTGTGGGTAAGACTGTGTGAATGGTCTGATATTCCCGAACCTAGAATTTGGAGTGAAGTTTCGAACCGTGAAATGAATCGCCTGGCGGAGCATCTGGCAAACACCGTAATACACGTTTCCGGAAAGACAACGTTCAAGGAAGAATTCGTTACCTGCGGAGGCGTTGAGCTTAGCGAAGTGAACACCTCGTCACTGGAGAGTAAATTGGTGGCTGGACTGTACTTCGCGGGCGAGGTGCTGAATGTCGATGGAGAAACCGGGGGATTCAACTTCCAGGCAGCGTGGACCACGGCCTATCTGGCTGCTCAGGCGATCAACAATTCGATCAGAGCGTTTCCCGGTGAACAGGAATAGGGGAGAGCACAGTGCCTCCGGCGTCTACCATCATCTTCGCGTACTGCCCTACTATCCAGGCAACATTTGGATTTTCATGACCGAACGGCAGACCCCAGGCAATTGGATAGGTAGCGCCTCGAAGTTTATCCTGCAACATGCTTTCAAAATTTTCCTGAAAGCCTGAGGTGTCCCTTAGGTCGCTGATGTGCCCAATGGCGAGTCCTGCCAGTTCATCAAACTTCCCCGTTCTTCTCAAATGGGTGAGCATTCTGTCAAGACGGTAGAGATCTTCATCGATCTCCTCCAGCATCAGTATGCAGCCCCGCGTGTTGATTTCGGAGCAGGTACCCAAAGAGTCTGCGATGATCGACAGATTGCCGCCCACCAGCACACCCCTGCAAGAACCCGGCTGATTCGAGACTACACCAGGAGCAGTGATCTCTCGCATGCCTTCAAAGAGTGTCTGTCTAAGATTCTCGGTCGATGGCTTCCAATTTTCCTTAACAAATTGCACCGGCATCGTTCCGTGAAGGCACATGACGCCATTGTTGTACGCGGCAAGTAGCAGGGCCGTTATATCGCTAAAGCCGACGATCCACTTCGGCGACGACCGGAGATTCGTGAAGTCGATTGAATCAATAATGCGTGTGCAGCCATATCCGCCCCGTGCGCAGAAGATGGCGCGTATCTCCGGATCGTCGAAGGCCTCTTGCAAATCCATTTGCCGTCGGGCATCACTTGCCGACAGATAATCGTGATCGTCTGTGTGGATATGACGACCCGTGACCACGCGCAGTCCCCAGGACTTTACCACCTCCACGGCCGCGTCGATTTCCGCCATGCGCAACTTCTTGGCAGGAGCGACCAGGGCGACCTTATCGCCTGATTTTAATAACGGAGGAAGGATCATGCTACTGTTTTAAGAGTCTAAAGCTGTCCGTTTGCGCAGGCTAATATTACTTCTCCTACCAGTCAATAAAAAGAAAAACCCCTTCTGAAGAGAAGGGGTTCATGTCTAAATGCTGCCAGGCCACAATTACTTAGGCTGTGCAGGAGGCGTTGTTGCCGGTTTTGGCGTTACGCCAAGCTTCTTCAGAACGAGATCGGATATATCCATTTTCTCGTCTCCATAAAGTATCACATCCAATCCACCGATTTGTTGGTTGAGGACGAACGTAAAGGCATTTTCCTTGGCCACTTCTTCAATGCCCTTTCCAACCTTCTTATAGACCGGATCCATGAGTTGTGAGCGCTTGGTTTCAATAGTTGTTTGTGCATCTGCCTGGAGCTTCTCCAGGTTTTGCTGCATCTGCTGGAGTTCGCGCTCTGTGTTTTGACGAACCGGTTCCAACATGGTGTTGAGGTTCGCCTGGTAGTCTTGCACTTTCTTCTGGAACTCCTGATACTTTGTGTCGATCTGGTTCTTCAGTTGCGCTTGTGTCGATTTTAGCTCGGCATCAATGGCCTTAGACTCCGGCATCTGGCTAAAGATATAATCGACATCTGCATAGCCGATTTTTGCCGGCGCAGTTTGCGCGTACGTCGTTAAAGCCCCAATTCCCAACGCCAGAAGTAGAACGAATTTTCTCATTACAGTTGTTTTAGTTTTTTATCTTATCGTTAGGGTCTCCATAACCCAGTTGATCGAGTACAAAGTCTGTGTAATCGTGCCTAGGGTCGGTATAAATCATGACCAGCTCTGCAGATTTATCAAACATGATTGCCAGGTTATTCTCCTTGCAAACCTTTTCCACCGCGTCCCATACCTTGTCCTGTACGGGCTTAATCAATTCCTGCTTTTTCAGAAAGAAGAGACCGTTGAATCCGAACACTTTTTTCTGATAGTCTTTCAAATCCGTTTCTTTCTTCTGAATCGCGTCTGTACGCTCCGCTCTCATCTCATCAGTGAGTAAGACCTGTTCGGCCTGGAGGGCGCTGTACATTCCGTCGATTTTCTTCTGACTCTCCTTTATCTCCTTCTCCCAAGCCTCGGAAAGCTGGTTTATTTCGTCCTGGGCCTTTTTGTATTCTGGCATCTTCGCAAGGATGAAGTCCGTGTCGATGTAGCCGAACCGCTGTGCGTGGACAAAATTCAGGCCGAAAATGAGAAAAAAAATTGTAATAAAATAAGGCCGCATAATTATCTGATTTGCTGACCAATTGTAAAGTGGAATTGCGATCCGCTTACATCCCGACCGCTACCTAGCGGCACAGGATCAAATCCGTAGGCCCAGTTCAACCCGATTAAACCAAATGCAGGCATAAAAATCCTGGCCCCGACTCCTGCCGATTTGTACATTTTGAACGGATTAAAGTCCTGGTAGCCGCCCCAGTTATTTCCAGCCTCCGTAAAGATAAGACCGTAAATAGTTGCGGCGTTTCCGGTTGTGACCGGGTAGCGCAGTTCTATGCCCATTTTCTCATATACGACACCACCGAGCTGCTGGGTGCTGTTTCCCGACTGATAGGTGGGCGGAGTGATCTGATTATCCTGGTACCCCCGCAAGCCAATAATCTCCTTGCCGAGTACAAACGAGTTGAAACCACCCGCGAGGCCGCTTCCGCCGAGTACAAATCGCTCAAATGGACCAATACCCGTTTTTTCCTTGTTATAAGCCCCGATGAAGCCAAAATGGACTTTTGCCTCCAACACAAGTTTCTTCTTGTTGTCCAGGGGCAGGTAGTAGCGCGCATCGAACATCCATTTGTGATATTCCTGCCACTTGTTCTTGTCTTCGGCACTTGCCGTAGCATAGTCAAGATTATTAAAGGCCGAATACGGCGGCGTCAACGTCAGGCTGAGGGATATGGTTGATCCCGAAGAAGGGTACATCTGGTTATCGATGCTGTTGCGGGCAAGGGTCGTGTTAAAAGTGATCGCATTAGAGGCACAGTTTGTACACCCTATGCCGTAGTCAATGTTCTGCAACGTGTACACCGAGAAGCCGAGCGAATTCGTTAATGTGAAGTAGTTGTCTGGCCATTCCAGCATGCGACCTAGCCCGATAGAGAAATTGTCGGCCGAAAGTCCCGAGTTAAGATCTTGATAACTGGTCGCACCCTGACCTGCGTAGCGCGATAGGGAGCGAACATAACTTACACTGAAGGAGTGCGGCTTGCGTCCGCCCAACCACGGCTCAGTAAATGAAAAACTGTAGCTCTGGAACGACCGTCCATTAGCCTGCACACGCAAAGACAGTTTCTGTCCATCACCCGTCGGCAAAGGCTTCCAGTTCTTAAGGTGTGGAATGTTTCTGATGGAGAAGTTATTGAACGTAAGACCCAGGGTTCCGACGAAGCCGTAATATCCACCCCATCCGCCCGAGAGCTCGACCTGGTCATTCGACTGCTCTTCCACTTGCCATTCAATATCAACCGTTCCGTTTTGTTGATTGGGTGCAAGATTCTGGCCAATAGTGGCAGGGTTGAAGAATCCTAATTGCCCCAGACGTTGCTGCGTTCTGATGATGTCCGCACGGCGGAATTTCTGGCCAGGGACGGTGCTCAATTCGCGGCGGATAACGTGGTCGCTTGTTCGCTCATTACCCGAAATGGTTACCTCGTTAATAGTAGCCTGCGCACCTTCGAAGATGCGCATCTCCACGTCGATCGAATCACCGGCAACGGCAACTTCGACGTCGTTGATCGTGAAGAACAGATATCCATCATCCATATAAAGACCGCTGATGTCCATTCCCTTCGGATTAAACTGCTTCTTCCTTTGGATCTCTTCTCTGTTGTAGACGTCACCTTTGTTGATGCCCAGCACGGCTCCGAGTTGCTTGTCTGTGTAGATGTAGTTTCCGGTCCAGATGATATTACGGAAGTAATACTTCGGACCTTCTGTTACAACGAAGTTGATGTCGATTGATTTGTTGTCATGCGCCACGATAGTATCCGATACAAAGTCGGCATCACGGTACCCCTGGGTGTTGTAAAATTCCAGGATCTTTTTCTTGTCCTCGTCATAGTCAGCGCGTATGAACTTGGAGCTCGCAAAAACGTTCGGCTTGAAATTGTCGTGAAGGAACTCCAGCATCTCCCGCTTTCCTGCAACAACGCTCGTATCAAAGTACGTAGCCGGATCAATGTGCATGATGTGGCTGAGGATAGCACGATGAAGAGACATACGCGCACGCTCGTGCGTCTTCTTCATTTTGCTTTTGAGCTTTGAGTCCGGGATAGCCACATTGCCCGTGAAGGAAATGTTGTTGATCTTTACTTTCGACTTAGGGTTCACACTAATCTTCAAACGAATGCCATCACGGTTCAGTGTGTCGCGCTGCTGTGCAATTTTTACTTCGGTGTTGAGAAAACCCTTCTTAACGAAGTACTTCTTAACTGCCGATTCCGTATTCCGAACCATTGCGTCGGTTACGATTTTTCCACGAATCAGTTTAAGGTCGTCCTTAAGTCCGCTTTCCTGGCCCTTTGAAATTCCGGCAAAGTAAAAACCTGTCAGGCGCGGGCGTTCGGCCAACGCAATACTCAGGAAAACATTACTGCCTTCAACCCTATCGACGTTGATGGAAATGTCGCCTACCAACCCATACTTCCAGATCTTGCGGATGGCATCAGATATTCCATCGCCCGGAATCTTGATCTTATCTCCCACTTTCAACCCGGAAATAGAAATCATCGCGTTCTTGTCCAATACGTTCAAGCCGGTGACTTCAATGCCGCCAATGGTGTATTCGATGGGGTTGTTGTAATTCAAGGTGCTTTCGGATGGAGCAGGCGATTTGTCGCCACGGTTTTTCCGGAACTGAGCCCACGTCTCGCTTACAACGAAAAAGAAGATTGCAATTAATAAGAAGCGTTTCATCAACTCACCGGATTCAATTGTTCACTTGTTTTTCCAAATCGTCGCTCTCGTTGCTGATACGACAAAATTGCTTCGTACAGGGTCTCTTTTCGGAAGTCTGGCCAGAGTGTTGGTGTAATAAACAGCTCTGTGTACGCTATCTGCCACAATAGAAAATTGCTTACCCGCAATTCGCCGCTGGTGCGGATGAGGAGTTCCGGATCTGGGATGCCGGAAGTCATCAAATAGTTTTCAATGGTTTGCTCATTTATCTCTTCAGGCTGCAGATTTCCTGCCTTCACCAGTCTCGCGATTTCCCGAACCGACTGGGTGATTTCCCAACGGCCACTATAGCTGAGGGCCAAAATAAGCGTAAGGCCTGTATTGTCCTTGGTCTTGTCGATGGCCCAATTCAGGTTTTCCTGGCAGCTCTTTGGAAGCTGAGAAAGGTCTCCGATGGTTTTGAGCTTTACCCCGTTCTCGTTTAATCGCTTGATTTCCTGCTTCAGCGTGTTCACCAGCAGTTCCATTAAGCCATCAATCTCGGCTTTAGGCCGGTTCCAGTTCTCGGTAGAGAAGGCGTACAGGGTCAGATATTTGATACCCAGCTCGCCACAACCTTCCGTTACTTCGCGCACAGCGTCAACGGCATTGCGATGGCCAAAAATCCGGATAGCCCCCTTCTTTTTAGCCCAACGGCCATTGCCATCCATAATTACCGCGATGTGCCGGGGTAGTTTGTTCGGATCTATATGTTCCTTAGAAGAAGCCACAAGGGTGCAAAAGTAATAAAAGATATTATTTGTTGGTTACCTGAGAGTTGGCCCTAACAATAATTGATTTAGTAATGCTGTTGCAACAACGCATGCGTTGTTGGTACGGAGGCCTGATGAATTCTCCCCACCGTGGCCGGCTGCTATTTATATGGATTTGTTGGGCAGGGAATAGTATAGAAAGTACGGGTGATACTAAAGCCCAGGAAATAGTAGTGATCGTTGTTGCTATCGTTGCCGTACTGATAATTCTTCGTGCGGAAATCTCCCCCCGAAATATTGTCGAGGTAGTCAAAAAAGGTCTTTCGCATGCCGAATTCCAAAGCCAGGTACCACTTTGGATTAAGCACATACTTGACGCCTCCGCCAAAAGGGATAGCCATTTGCACCGTGCTGTAGGCCTGTGTACGGTCAACATCACCCGAGAAGCCAAAAAGGGCGACGCCTCCAAACAGGTAGGGAGTAAATCGCACAAAGCGCTTAGTGTCCCGCCAGTTCAGGAAGTGATATTCCATCACCGTCGAACCCTCGAAGAGAACGTGCTTAAAAGAGGAATTGCGCTGCACGGCAAAAGGGTCCGTGGGGACTTCGCCGGCACCTATAAGTCCGGCAGTGACCGCGGCGCGGAAGCTTACTACGCTGCTGAGATTTGCCCGATAAAAAACGGTCGCCGCGGGCTTGGAAAACTTGAAGTTGTAGAATTGTACGAGATCACCCGTGTAATTGAACGTGCCAAGTCCGAAGCCAACCTCAGAACTTTGGGCTACGGCCGTGCCTGCCAAAAGGAGCGTGAGAATGAAAGCTGTTATGACCGTGCGCGCCGTCCGAAACATTACCTGAATTTGGCTCGATTCATCGATTTACCAAGAATGTATGTGAGCTTGAAAGTAGTGACCATATAAATATCACGATCATTCTTGCTTCCCCGATTGTTGTCCACGTACTCGCTGCCATATCCGCTAATGACTGCGTAAGTCTGTCCATCCCGGCCAACGTACGTTGTGGTGGGCGTTGCGACTTCGTTCGAACGGTACGACATCGCCTTTGCCAACTGGTTGCTGCCAAATACACCCAGATCAACGTAGTGCTGACTCACATCGTCGACATAGTCGGTGAAGAGATAGCGAAATCCTGCCTCTGCGGAGAAATCCAGGACCTCAGTGAGTTTAAAACGCACTCCCAAGCCCATTGGTATGGCAAATTGGATGTTTTTGTATTCTTTGATGCCGTAGTTAACGTCGCTTTCGAGTAACTGGGAGTGTTGCCCCTCGGTGCCCAGGGGCCTCAGATCAACCCATTCTCCAGCCTCAGGCAGCGCATTTCCCTGCACGTCTGTCTCAGGTACCAGCGCCTGAGGATTATTCAGAAATACTGTCGCGCCGGCATATAGGTAGGGCGTCCAGCCTACGCGGCTAATGTAGGTGGCGTTATTTGGAAAGAGATCAAAAGTTGCAACAAGGGTCAGTTCCTTGATCCGGTTGCGGAAGGAAAGATTGCGCTGATATCTAAAAACGCCATTATCCGAGTCCCCGGGATCTGCCGACTCGTTATCGGATCCTTTCAGAGTGCCGTACATGAACGAACCGATGATGGCGTAGCGCGGACCGAAACGGTGCGAGTAGATCAAGCTTACTGCGGGCTTGGTAAAAGAAATGTCTGTGCTGAAGATGCCAGGCTTTGGCGACAGGTCGCCATAGTAATTCAGCGCGCTAACGCCGATCCCGATCATATCGTAACGCTTTTCTTTACCAAACCAGCTCTTGCGACCGCGATAGCTGGACATTTTCTTATTGTTTCGCTTAATCGCCTTGCGATTCATCTGGGCCTCAGCGTCAAAAACCAACGAGATCAAAAGGACTGCCACGGCGATCTGAAAAAATCTCCTCATTAGCAAAAAATCAGGTGTGCAAAATACAAAGTTAACAAAAAATCAATTGCGGACGTCGAGGCCCCAGTGTAGCTTCTGCCGCAGCGTTTTGAAGTAGTTATTTACTTCGAGCTGCACGAGATTGGCGTTGAAATCCGCCTTGCTGATTTGCAGTTCTATCGAAGAATCGACGGATGCCATCCTGGAATCGAGTGAAACCAGATATTTGCGACTGCGCCCCTCCACCTGAACGACAATACGCGAACTGTCGGGAAGCACGATGGGCCTTACGGTAAGATTGTGCGGGCTGACAGGCGTAATGACGAAATTTTGAGATTTCGGAAAAATTAACGGACCACCGCAACTTAGGGAGTAGCCGGTAGATCCCGTCGGAGTGGAAATGATCAGGCCGTCGGCCCAATACGAATTCAGAAAGTCGCCATCTACATAGGTGTGAATGGTGATCATGGAAGAAGAATCTTTCTTGACTACCGTAAAATCATTGAGCGCGAAGTTCAATGACCCGAAAATATTCTTGTTCGTCTCAAGCTTTAGTAAGGCACGCGTATCCAACTTATAGGCTCCGTCCAAGACACTCTTTAAGGCGTGTTCTGTCTCTTCGCGGCTGATATTTGCCAGGAACCCCAGCCGTCCGGTATTGATACCCAACACGGGAATCTCAGACTTGCCAATGTGTGTGATTGATTCAAGTAATGTTCCGTCTCCACCAATGCTAATGAACAATTGTACCCGGGATAATTCTTTACCCGTTTGGTAGGTCTTGAACCGTGCTTTGATGTGTGACTTTTTCAGATACTGACTGAACTTGGATGAGACGAGGATGTCAGCCTTTGACTGCGTGAAGATTTCAAAAATGCGAGCAATGAACGGCGCCGATACGCGATTGAACTCTTTCCCGTGCACGGCAATTTTCATAGTCGGTTTAAGTTTGGCTAGGAGTAGACAACAACCCGAAATAAAGATAGGAACGTGTCCGAAAGGGACAAAGGTCAGCAACTAAATAGATCAGCAATTATATATCGAGATACCGGAGGAGCATATCGATACGCTCTTTGCCTTCGCCCGTCGGCTTGGTCTCCTGGTAGCGGCCGATCACGCGGTAACCAAATCTTTCCAGTGTAGCGACCACGCGGTGGAGGTCAATCTGGTTGATCTTTAAGGTCAATCTCAACTTGGCCGGATCCAGCGGATCCTCTTTCACGATGCTGCTTAGCACCTTGGCGTGATTCTCCTCTATAAGCCGGCTGATTTCCGACAACGAGTAGTCAACATGGTTCATGGACAGAACCAGTATACCACCTGGAAGTTGAACGGCGGCTGTCTGCGCAAAGCTGGTCAATGTATCTTGCACGGTAATCAATCCGCAGTACACTTGCTCCTCATTCAGGACAGCTACGACCTGCAACTTATTTTCCGCGGCCACCTTCAGGATGTCATAAAAATGCGTATCGAGATGGACGTAGCAACTCTGACCGACCAGGTCGAATTCGCGAACCGCCCGGTCGACTTCGTTTGATTCCAGGATGATCTCTTCGGAAATAAAGCCCAGCAACTTACCATCGTCGACGACGGGCATGAAATTGCAGCGAAACTCCTCCATCCACACAATCGCTTTATGGGCATCGTCTGACGCTTTCAGCGGAGGAATCATGTGGTTAATCAAGTCTTCTGCAATCATGGTAGTTAAAGCCAGTCTAATATACGCAACGAACGGACCTGCTGGATGAGATAACGGAAAGGTTATCCCAAAAATTCGCTAACGATCTCGTTAAATTTTTCTGGATGTTCCATCATTGGCGCGTGGCAGCACTTGTCAATAAACCTCAACTCCGAATTGGGGATCAGTCGATTGAATTCGTGCGCAACCAAAGGTGGCGTGATCGTATCATTCAAACCCCATACCAAAAGTGTAGGAACCTTGATCTTGGGAATCTCGTCCGACATATTGTTTCGCTGCGCCGACTTGGCAATCGCAACGATCCTTAAGCATTTGGGAATGCTGTTGGTAATATCGAATACCTCGTCTATGAGGTCCTTTGTCGCGACCTTCGGATCGTAAAAAGTGTAAGAGACCCGTTCCCTGATGTATTCATAATTGCCCCGCTTGGGGTAGGAACCACCCATGGAATCCTCAAAAAGACCCGAGCTGCCGGTAAGGACGAGCTTTTTAACCTTCGATTCGTTGTTCAGGGTGTACAACAGTCCTATATGCCCTCCCAAACTGTTCCCTATCAGGATAAAATTGTCGAGCTTTTTAAAAGCAACGAATTCCTGGAGAAAACGGCACAAACCTTCAAGTCCTGCCTCCCGAATAGGCATTTCGTAAATCGGAAGCATGGGAATGAGAACCCGGTAACGACTCGAAAATCCGCCGACTACCCCTTCCCAGTTGCTCAGTGCTCCGAAAAGACCATGCAACAGCAACAGCACAGGGCCTTGCCCTTCCTCTACATACTTGAAATTATTCTCTTCCTTTACCGTTAAAGCCATCACGAGAATTAATGTGGATAAGTAAACAAAAAAAATGGTCAGAAAAAAAATCAACGCAGGCCAACCCTACAACACGTCCCTGAAGAAAGGAACGAGTTCGCCCACCCAGTCGGTGACTTTGGGTGCAAAACCGGCAAACATAGGGTAAAAGAACGAGCCCTCCGCCCACCGGTCAAGTGCCTTAAACTGCAAGGCGTCGGCGATCCAGATCACGACGCTTAACATAAATGCTGATCGGATTACTGCTAGCATGGCCCCGGCGATCTGATCCGCACTACCCAGGAAGGTTTGACTGACCGAGGCCTTGATCATTCGACCCAGGAGCCCAACCACAATCACGATAACGACAAAGACGACTGCGAACGCCACATAAGGCAGGACCTTTTCGTCAATGTTAAACCGGTTGTTTAGCATGACCATGGCGACGCCCATTAGTTTGAACCCACCGAGCACTCCGAGAAAGACGCCTAACAGTGAAAATAATTCTACTATAAAACCTGACTTGAAGCCCTGTATGGCCCCTATAAGGATCACTACCACCAGGATAATATCAATAAGTTTCAAGCGCCAAGCAATCGTTTAACAGTTTCCGAAATAACTTTGCCATCGGCCTGACCGGCAAGGGTTTTGGTTGCTGCACCCATCACTTTTCCCAGGTCCGTAAGCCCCTTCGCTCCGGTCTGTTCAATAATACCCTTCAACGTCACTTCAAGCTCATCCTGTGTAAGCTGTTTGGGAAGATACCGATTGATTACGTTTAGTTGTAACAATTCTTTGTCAGCCAGGTCTTGTCGGTTCTGTTGAGTAAAGATGTCGGCCGATTCCTTGCGTTGCTTGGCCGCTTTGACCAACAACTTATTTTCCTTGTCGGCAGAAATCTCTTCGCTCGCGCCCTTGTCAGTCTCAGCAAGCAAGATGAGCGACTTAATGCTTCTCAATGCTTCCAACTCCTCTTTGCTTTTCGCCAGCATCGCTTTCTTAATATCTGCGTCTATCTGTTGTTTCAGACTCATACTTTAATACAATAAAATTTACGAAACGATTTCTTATGTTATTGAGTTAATTACGTTGTTTTACACTCTCAACTTATGACCAGACTGAGCGTCAATATTAACAAAATTGCCACACTCCGAAACGCGCGTGGTGGAAATAATCCTGATGTTTTAAAGACAGCAATTGATTGTGAGCGCTTCGGTGCCCAGGGAGTTACAGTTCATCCGCGACCCGACCAGAGACACATTCGCTATGCCGACGTATTGGCACTAAGGGAAGTGGTGAAGACGGAATTCAACATCGAAGGTTATCCGGACCCGCGCTATATGAAACTTGTCGCCGAGGTGCTGCCGACACAGGCCACGTTAGTTCCCGATACGCCCGATGCGATCACTTCTAATGCGGGATGGGATACGATCAAGCATGCGTCTCTACTAAAGGACATAGTAAGTGAGCTTAAGAGGTTGAATGTGCGCGTGTCGTTGTTCGTCGACCCGGCGCCGCGCATGGTAGAAGGCGCTGCTGCTTGCGGAGCAGACCGGGTTGAACTGTATACTGAACCTTATGCACACGAGTTCAACGTTGACAAGTCTGTTGCCATCAAACCCTACATCGAGAGCGCGCGCGTTGCACACAGCGCAGGCATGGGTGTGAACGCCGGACACGATCTCGACCTATACAATCTGCATTACCTTGTCACGCAACTTCCGCACCTGGATGAAGTTTCGATCGGGCATGCTTTGATTTGTGATGCGCTGTATCTTGGATTGGAAAATACGATTCAATTGTATTTGCGTGCATGCGCCAGGTAATGGATTTACAGACGCCCTTGCTATTTTCAAGGCACGAAACGACTTATCTATTACTTAGTGTTACTTAGTGTGCCGGAATAAACTTTCAAAACCTGTACTTCAAACATGAAGATTCGCGAAATGTTCAGTGCGCCTGACCTCCAACGGATCAAAGACGCTGTAGCCAAAGCCGAAGGAAATATTTCAGGGGAGATTGTCCCCGTGATGGTGGAACGTAGCGGCCGGTATGTGTCTGCGCATTATATGAGCGCCATTCTCGGCGCTTCCTTCGCATTTGTGGCGATGATCGTCTTTGATCGATATGTGTTTTCAAACGCAAGCAACGCGCTCTTTTATGATCCTGTTTTTATATTCTTTGTGGTCACAGCCGCGGGTTTCATCGGTGGTGTGATACCGAGATTCTCGGATCCACTGAAGCGTTTGCTGACGGGGAAAACCCATCTCGGCGTTGCCGCGCAGCAGCGTGCCGAGAACGCTTTCCTGGAAGAGCAGGTATTCAACACGCGCCAGCGCACCGGCATCATGATCTTCATTTCATTCTTTGAGCACAAAGTAATTGTTATGGCCGATAAGGGAATAAGCAGCGTTGTCGACAAGTCTCGCTGGGATGAAATTGTCGCCGATCTGATTGGTCACATCAGGCAGGAAAAGGTGGTGGAAGGACTTGAAAAAGCCATTGCTCGATGCGGTTCTATACTGTTGGAGAAGGGCTTCAAGAAAAGCGAAGACGACACGAACGAACTTCGCGATGACCTCAGACTGGAATAAGATGAGTCTGCTGCAAATCAGGACATCCCCCCTTATTTATAGTGTCGTGGCAGTACTGCTGTCGATTGTCGCACACGCGCAGCTTGCTATTCCGGAACATGGTGGCGTCTGGGTTCACGACGAGGCAAACATTTTGTCAACTGGTGCACGCGCACGTCTAGAGGCGCAGTTGAAAGCGCAGCGTGATTCGACCTCAAACCAGATAGCCATATTGATCATTCCGTCATTGCAAGGTCAGCCAATTGAAGACTACGCGATACGTGTAGCCACTTCGTGGCGACTGGGAACGGAGTCAAACGATAACGGTGTTTTGCTTCTCATCGCCTTAAACGAGCGGCAGGTCAGAATTGAAACCGGCCAGGGACTGGAAGGCGTGTTGACCGATGCCATGTCGAGTCGCATCAACCGGAATGAGATAGCGCCGCGATTCAGAACAGGCGACTATGACGGCGGCGTAGAAGCGGGTGTTTCGGCGATCATCAAGACGATACAAGGCGAATATGTAAACGACGAGCCGGTAGAGCGGAAGAAAAAATCTCGTGGACTACCACTGTCAACTATTGTGATCATTATAATCATACTCTTTGCGATCGGACGAAACCATGGCGGACGTGGAGGCAGGGGACGAGGAGGCTATTGGTCCCGCGGCGGCTGGATGGGACCTATGGGCGGTTTTGGTGGCGGTGGTGGTGGCGGCTCGTGGGGTTCGGGTGCCGACTTCGGAGGCGGTGGGAGTTTTGGCGGCGGTGGCTCAAGCGACTCGTGGTAAATAGAAGAGCAATGAATAAGAAATTAGCGCGAGGCTTTCTATGGGTTATATGCTGGACCTTCACGGTCGCAGCGATGACGGCCAGCGCCCAGCGCCCAGTGCCAGAGTTGTGGGGACTGCACGTTCACGACGACGCGCACATACTTTCGGCAGAAGCGGTAGATCGCCTCGAGCGAGAATTGACGGTCTACCAGGATTCATCCTCGAATCAATTGGCGATACTCATCATTCCATCGCTTGATGATGAAGTCCTCGAACAGTACTCTCTGCGTGTAGCCGAGTCGTGGAGGCTTGGCCAGGCGGACAAAGACAATGGTGCATTGTTGCTAATCGTGGTGAGCGATAGGAAGATGCGCATCGAGACGGGCAAAGGCCTGGAGGGTGCATTGACTGACGCCGTCTGCAGCCGCATTATCAGGAACGAGATTGCGCCGGCATTTCGCAAAGGTGACTATGATATCGGCGTTACCGCCGGTATCAATGCCATGGTTGCTGCAATTCGAGGGGAGTACACGGCCACCGATGAAGATGGCGATACCAATGCTGACCTGGGCTGGAAAGAGAAGCTGGTCATCGGTTTGTTTATTTTCGCCGTACTCGGAATTTTCACCGTTATCGGCATCGCCTCACCAGGTTGCGCCGGATGGTTCCTGTACGTCTTTCTTATCCCCTTTTATGCCGTGTTTCCCATGATCGTAGTCGGTACAGGAGGTGGTCTTGGAATATTGATCACCTACCTTATCGCTTTTCCGATTCTCCGAGCACTTTTGCCCAAGACCTCCTGGGGAAGCCGACTCACAAAAACCCTGGCAACATCCGGGAAGTCCCGGGGCGGACGCTGGTCATCAGGTTCCGGTTGGGGTGGCGGGTTTGGAGGCGGCAGCGGAGGAGGAGGATTCTCGGGCGGAGGAGGATCCTTTGGCGGAGGAGGAAGCAGCGGCTCCTGGTAAAGCAAACCCTGATTATTTCCCGGTCCCCACAAATTCTGCCTGGTCAAAATCCTTGTGCAGCTAGAGCCTCGTAGGTATTTGCCAAACCGGCAAGCCTTTCGCAACACAGGGAAAACAATTATTTGTGTTATCAACCCACAACCTTATTTTTGACCCTTCTTAAAAATCCCATCTGAAATCCATGAAACGCGACAAGGCTATCTTCGAACTGATCGAAAAGGAACGGCAACGCCAGGAGGAAGGAATTGAACTTATTGCTTCCGAGAATTTCACGTCTCCGCAGGTGATGAAAGCTCAAGGTTCAGTGCTAACCAACAAGTACGCCGAAGGCCTTCCAGGCAAGCGGTACTACGGTGGTTGCGAGGTGGTAGACGAAGTGGAACAATTGGCCATCGACCGGGCAAAAGAACTTTTTGGTGCAGAATGGGCGAATGTTCAACCACATTCAGGCGCACAGGCAAACGCAGCGGTTATGCTGGCGGTATTGAAGCCTGGCGATAAGATACTTGGTTTTGACCTCTCTCACGGTGGCCATCTTACCCATGGCTCACCTGTCAATTTCTCGGGAAAGCTTTACCAACCATCTTTCTACGGCGTTGACGAGGCAACCGGACTAATTGACTTCGACAAAGTTATCGAAACGGCCCAGCGCGAAAAACCCAAACTGATCATATGTGGAGCGTCGGCGTATAGCCGTGATTGGGATTACAAGAAGCTTCGCGAAGCGGCCGATAGCGTCGGCGCACTGCTGATGGCCGACATCTCCCATCCCGCAGGCCTGATCGCCCGTGGCTTGTTAACTGATCCGATGGAGCACTGTCATATTGTAACCACCACGACACACAAGACGCTTCGCGGACCTCGCGGCGGTATGATTCTGGTGGGCAAGAATTTTGACAATCCCTGGGGTTTAAAAACACCCAAGGGTGAACTGAGAAAGATTACTTCGGTGCTTGATTCTGGCGTATTCCCCGGCACTCAGGGTGGCCCGCTGGAACATGTAATCGCAGCCAAAGCCGTGAGTTTTAAGGAGGCCCTTTCTGACGAGTACATGGCGTATGTTGTACAGGTTGCTCTCAACGCCAAGGCCATGGCACAAGCCTTTGTTGACCGGGGTTACAAGATCATTTCGGGCGGTACCGATAATCACCTTATGCTGATCGATCTCCGCTCGAAGAGCCTCACGGGAAAAAAAGCAGAAGAGGCACTCATTCAGGCCGACATCACCATCAACAAGAATATGGTTCCGTTCGACTCGCAGTCGCCGATGGTTACGTCGGGCATGCGCATCGGTACTCCTGCGATAACCACCCGCGGCTTTAAGGAAAAGGATGTAGTTAAAGTGGTTGATCTCATCGACGAGGCATTGCAAAAGCCTGACGATGCGAAACATTTGAAGTCAGTGCGAAAAAAGGTGAATCGCCTCGTGGCGAAGTTCCCCTTGTATGAGGCATAAACCGGTGAGTTGTCACCCATAAAAAATAAGAGCCATGCCATTGGATCAACAGTTGAATGAAGAAGAGAAGGAGATGAGTTTCCTCGACCACCTCGAGGAACTGCGATGGCATCTGATCCGTTCGCTAATTGCTATTTCCGTCTTTACCATTGGGGCCTTCCTCAGTGCCAAATGGATTTTTGAGAATATCATTTTCGCGCCGGCACGTCCTGAGTTTCCGACTTTCCGTGCGCTTTGCAGGCTTGCCGACATACTCGATCAGGAGGGCCTTTGCATTAGTGATATTCCGTTCAAGGTGCAGAGCCGAAACATGACCGGGCAGTTTACCATGCATATTATGGCGTCGTTCATCATCGGTTTGGTGGTTGCCTTTCCCTATGTATGCTGGGAGATATGGCGCTTTGTGAAACCGGGACTTCAGCGTAGCGAACAGCGTTATTCACGTGGTGCCGTGGCCGCGGTATCTCTATTGTTCTTCCTGGGAATCTCCTTTGGCTTTTATGTAATTGCTCCCTGGATGGTGTACTTCCTGGCGAACTACAGCATCAGTGACATGGTCGTAAATGAATTCGACATAACGTCGTATGTATCAACCGTTGTGCTGTTGGTTTTTGGATCGGGCCTGCTGTTTCAGTTGCCGGTCGTTATCTACTTCCTGACAAAAATTGGCATTGTAACACCCGAGTTTCTTCGCAAGTACCGTAAACATTCCATTATCATTATTCTGATTGTGGCGGCTATTGTTACGCCACCCGATCCGCTGAGTCAAATGCTCATCACCATACCTTTGTATTTGCTATTTGAGATCAGTATTCTCATTTCAGCTGGTGTCGCGCGCAGAAAAGCAAAGGATGAAGCTGAGGAACTTCTCAGGGAACAACAATCCAGTGTTCAATGAAAATAGCTATCGGTAGCGATCACGCCGGATTTCACTATAAAGAAATGCTCCGCAAGACTCTGCAGGCGGAAGGCCATGACGTAAAGACTTTGGCGCATTTTCGGATGAGTCATCGGACTATGCTGACTTTGCCCATCCCGTGTCCTCATCTGTTGAG
>DATHKA010000606.1:0-23569 GCA_035489615.1 Chryseolinea sp. | reverse complement strand
GTCACCATCGGGACTGAACTTCATATCAATGGCACTGCTGAAGTTCTCATTCGGCAGAAAACGCTCCATCGACTTGTAATCCCCTTCGTCGTCCATGGCTACCGACATGATCCAACCCCGCATGAATTCCACGATCAATAGCTTTCCTTCGTAGTAATCAGGGAAGCGCTTGTCAGATTTAACGAAATCTCCTAAGCGGAATACGGGGCCGCCTGTAGCGCTGCGCCCGGAGCTGCCCACGAGGGGAAATTCGTCAGAGTTCGCGTAAGGATACCAGATAAATGCCTTCTGCGGTGCCGGCAAATCCGATAGACCGGTGTTGTTGGGGGACGTATTGACTACATGAGTCGAATCAAAGTACGCACCGATAGCGTTGGTCGCATAGTCGTAATCGGGATAGGGCTTGTTATTGGCAATAAAGTATGGCCATCCGAAGAATCCTGCCTTTCTGGCCTGGTTAAATTCATCATAACCACGGGGACCAATAGTTGAATCTTTCGACGCATCGGGCCCAACCTCCCCCCAATAGATAAACTTCGTCTTGCTATCGATCGATACGCGCCAGGGATTCCGATGACCCATAGTGTAGATCTCGGATCTTGTCTTTTCTGTGCCTTCGGGGAACAGGTTGTCTTTGGGAATGCTGTATGAACCATCATCGTTCGGATGAATACGCAGAATCTTTCCACGAAGATCGTTTGTATTGCCACCGGTCCGTTGGTCATCCCAGCTTGAACGTTCCGGACGCTCGTCCAGGGCCGATGTACCCTGCGTGGGATTGCCGGTATTGTTACCGGTAGTGAGATAGAGATTACCATCTGCATCGAACACCATTCCGCCACCGGTGTGGCAACACACCTCGCGTTGTGTCTCCACTTCAAGAACAACTTTCTTGGTGGAAGCGTACAGTGAATCACCATGCAACTCCCAGCGGGCAAGCACGTGTTTCTTCTCTTCCGGGTCCGCATAGTACATATAGATCCAATGATTCTTGGTAAAATTGGGATCGGCAATGATGCCCATTAACCCTTCCTCCGCTTCGCGCACTACGCCTTCCTTGCTCGTGTATTTTGTGTTAACCGGAATCATCGCGATGGTCTTTACCACGCGTGTATTCAAATCAACGGACTTTACACCACCCTTGCGCTCGACGAACAACATTTTGTCCTTGTCGAGAAAAGTGAATTCCATGGGTTCGTCCAGTTGGCCGGGTTGCGTGACGACGGTCGTCGTGAACCGGTTCTCCTCAGGCGGCTTTGTGTCGGCCACTTCTGACGTCTGCTTGCATGAGAACGCCATGAGTCCAATGAACAATGACAGAAAGAATCGTCTGGCAGATACGGGTAGAATGATCATGGGTGTTAGTTAAGGCCCGGTATATGGTTGAATGTGTAAAAGGCACACAATATAAAAAAAAGGATATTATAGAGGCATGTATTTTGGTTGGCCGGCAATGAGCGGGAGGCATAAACTCCGCCGGGAATACTATATTCGAACATGAAAGTAGCTGTGTTTAGCCTCCATAATTTCGAGAAAGAATATCTCCTGAAATCGAATGCCGATCGCCATGAACTGGTCCTGATCCCCGCTCCATTATCGGAATCGACTGTGGCTCTTGCTGCGGGCTGCCAGGCCGTATCGATCTTCACCGCCGATAATGCAAAGGCGGGCGTGCTGAGTCAATTGAAGAAACTAGGGGTCAACTACCTGGCTATCCGTGCCGCCGGCTACAATCAGGTGGATCTGAAGAAAGCAAAGGAACTGAACATCAAAGTTGCGCGTGTACCTGCCTATTCGCCGTATGCGATAGCCGAACACACGATAGCGCTCATTCTTGCCCTGAATCGAAAGCTCATGCGGGCTCACCATCGTGTCATGGACCTCAACTTCTCGTTAGATGGATTGGTCGGCTTCGACATGAACGGTAAGACTGTCGGCGTGATCGGTACGGGAAAGATCGGCGCTGTCTTTATCCAGATCCTTTGTGGCTTTGGCTGCCGGGTGCTCGCGTACGATGAATTCAGGAATCCCGCCGTGGAACAGATGCCTGGAGTAACCTACTCCGATTTTAACACCTTATGTGAGCAGTCGGACATCATTTCGTTACACGTACCGCTGAACGATGGCACCCGTTACCTGATCAACGCTAATACAATAGCGCGTATGAAACCTGGCGTAATGCTGATCAACACGAGTCGAGGGGCGCTGATTAAAACCAAGGACGTTATTGACGCCCTTAAATCGCGACACATTGGTTCCCTGGGACTGGATGTGTACGAAGAGGAGGAAGGGCTTTTCTTCTTCGATCATTCAGACGATGACATCCTGCAGGACGACACTATTTCGCGCCTCATGACGTTCAAGAATGTGCTGATTACCGCACACCAGGCATTCCTTACGGAGACGGCGCTTACTAACATCGCAGACACGACCGTTGTCAATCTTGACTGCTTCGATCAAGGAAGACCTTCACCGAACGAGATAGCAAGCTAAGTTATCACCATTCCGAACCGGTGTTGGATCCCATAAAACTTCCCCATCCACTGTTTCCGTCACTGAGATGAACATTGGTTTCGGGCCAATGCCCTTTGTCGAAACCAGGTTCTCGCTCCAACTCCTCTTTTGTTTTGTTGAGGATGAGAGCATGTTCTTTCGTGTCAATATTAAATACCGTCATCGGAAACGCGAAAAGCTTCTCACCCAAACCGAGAAATCCGCCAAATTCCACGACGAGGTACTCGACACCTGACGTCTCCAGGTTGATCATGATGTCCTTTACCTTGCCAAGGTCCTGCTGTTCGGAATTAAATACCCTGTCTCCTATTAATGACGATGCGGTAAGAAACTTCACGGGAGTGTTCGGACGAGTGCCCGTTTGGTTTTCGCCGGTTCTGTTTTCTTCTTCAAAGTTTTCCATATTGGTTATGAGATTAATTGTAGATGGATCGTTCGATGCCAAACGGTTAGCATAGCAACTGCTGCCGTTCTCACAATAATTGTACACGCGGCGGTTGTGCGAAACCGAGACAGTACCGATGTGACATCACCTGTAAGCTGTACCAGGTGTTTCACACGTGAGGCAAAATTTCCCCTGGATCAAGCTTCGGTGACAACCGACCTTCCGAAAAATAGCCCTTGTCAGAACTGCGATTATTTCCAAACTTGTCGAAAACGATGTCGGCGTCTATGAAAGCAATTCTGGGTTTATCTATTTTCCTGGCAGTCTGGTTGTCTTTGCCGGGTGCTGCGCAGGAGCGCACCGTTGATGTTTGCATTTATGGTGGTTCCTCGGCGGGCGTGATCGCTGCATACACGGCAAAACAAAACGGAAAGAGTGTTGTCCTGATAGAACCAGGAAAACATCTGGGTGGACTCACGGCAGGTGGACTTGGTTATACGGATATTGGAAATAAGTATGCCGTAAACGGCCTGGCGCGGGACTACTATCGACGCATCGGTGAACACTATGGCAAATTTGAGCAGTGGATCTTTGAACCGCACGTAGCGGAAGATCTCTTTAAAGACTACATCAAACGCGCGTCTGTCGATGTTTTGTTTGAGCACCGCCTGGTCGGTGTGACTTCGTCAAAAGGTGTGATCAACACCATAGAGATAGAGCCGTCCGGAGGCACCGGTGTGCACCAAACCATTAAGGCAAAGGTGTTTATCGACTGTACGTACGAAGGCGATCTGATGGCAAAGGCAAAGGTCTCGTATATGGTGGGCCGGGAATCGAACAAAGATTATAACGAAACCTACAATGGGTATCAGGTGATGACAGGCCATCAATTTCCCGACGGTGTAGATCCCTACAGAGTCAGGGGCAAACCGGAAAGCGGACTTCTTTGGGGTATTAGTCCGGCCTCGCCGCGTGCAGGTGGTTCGGGTGATAAAATGGTACAGGCCTACAATTTTCGGATATGTCTTTCCAACAATCCGTCGAATATGATTCCCATCTCCCGGCCGGACAACTATGACTCTACACGCTATGAGCTATTGGTTCGCCTGATGGAAAAGGAACCCAACCGGCCATTCAATCGGATACTCAAGCCGGACCTGATGCCCAATGGCAAAACAGACATCAATAACAACGGGCCGATTTCTACGGATATGATCGGCGTTAACTACGATTATCCCGAAGCTACGTTTGAGGAACGTTCGAAAATCATAAAGATGCACGAAGATTACACCAAAGGGCTCTTGTACTTTATTGCAATCAGTAAGAGACTTCCCCCGCATCTGGGAATAGAAATGCGCAAATGGGGCTATCCAAAGGACGAATATCAGGACAATGGTCACTGGTCGCATCAACCGTACATCCGTGAAGCGAGAAGAATGATTGGTGAGTATGTGATGACGCAGGCCAATTGCGAGGGTAGGGAAATCGTAAAAGATGGCGTCGGTATGGCGGCGTATACAATGGATTCGCACAACACGCAGCGGCTGGTGATAAACGGAATGGTAAAAAATGAAGGAAATGTTGAGGTGGGCGGGTTCCCACCTTATCCTATTTCCTATCGCTCATTGATTCCGAAGCGGACCGAATGCACCAATCTGTTCGTGCCGGTTTGTCTCTCGGCTACACATATTGCCTATGGTTCTATCCGCATGGAGCCGGTGTTTATGGTACTGGCCCAGTCGTCCGCTGTGGCGGCTTGCATGGCCATCGACAAGAAGGTTGCCGTGCAGGATGTTAACATGGCCCAACTTCAGCAGCGGCTAAAAAGCGACCCGCTGAGCGACAAGAGTACTCCTGAGATCCTCGTTGATAACGACGATGCCGCGGGTGTTCTGGCAACCGGCGCATGGACAAGGATGCCGAAAGCACCAGGTGCCTACGGACCTTCTGCGCTTGCCGACACCACCACATTTAAGCAGCCGAAAACATCCATAAAATTCACACCTGCTATTGTTAAAGCCGGCGCTTACCGGGTGTATGTCTATTGTCCACGCACGCCAAAAGGGACGACGAAAATGACTGTCACCGTGTTTAATGGAAAAAACCCGAAGGACGTCGTGATCAGCCCGAACGACGTAAAGGTTGAAGGTCAGACCAGTGGTGAATGGATAGGTCTGGGTACCTATACCCTTCCCGTTGGGAAATCATCTTCCGCAACCATTACAACGACCGGCGCGGATGGTATCGTAGTGGCGGACGCCGTGCTATTCGTACCTGAACGTTAACGTATCAAGTTTTTAGCATGAGGGTTGAATTAACCAGGGTGGCTTGTGTTGTGCGCGCATTTTAAATCAGAACGGCGCAATAGGAAAGGAAGGTCCATTGAGGAAATTCAGGAAAGACGGTCAAAATTAAGGTAGCACATGAACAAGAACATCACACGCCTCGCACGTATCGCTTCTAAAAAGAGCAGAACTATCATCGGTCTCATGTCTGGAACATCGATGGATGGACTTGATGTTGCGTTATGCGAGGTGTCCGGATCAGGACTGCGTACAAAACTAAAACTGCGGGCCTTCGCCACGGTGCCCTACACGCCTGAAATCAAATCGCAGATTGGCGAAGTGTTCGCCAAGTCAAGTGTGGATTTCGAGCAGCTTTGTATCCTCAATCCGTGGCTTGGGCAACTACATGCCGGGATGGTGAAACAGTGCCTGAAAAAATGGCGCGTGCCGGCCGCTAATGTCGACCTGATTGCTTCACATGGTCAGACCGTATACCATGCGCCTGCCTCTCAGCATCCCGAAGAAGATATCAATGCAACGCTACAGATAGGCGACGGCGATCAGATTGCCGTTCGAACGGGGATTATAACCGTAAGCGATTTCCGACAGAAGCACATTGCAAAGGGCGGCGAGGGTGCCCCACTGGCTGTCTACGGGGACTACCTGTTACTGTCACACAAAACTGAGAATCGGATACTATTGAATATAGGTGGCATCGCCAACTTTACTTACCTCCCTGCAGGGCACAAGCCAAACAAAGTTTTTGTAACCGATACCGGGCCGGGGAATACCCTTATCGACCACGCTACACGCAGACTTTTTCCGGGCGAATACTACGATAAGGATGCCGCACGCGCACGACGGGGCAAGGTGAATGCGAGATTGCTGAAGACCTTGAAGTCGGATCGCTTCTTCGACTTGGATTTTCCCAAAACAACCGGACCAGAAGTCTTCAGCATGGGATATGTACAAACTGCCCAGGAAACTTCCGACGCAATCGACCTTCACGCTGACGATCTATTGGCGACACTCACACGCTTTAGTGCCGAGACCATGGCCAGTGCGATCCGGTTGGCGACGGGAAAAAAGAAGTTTAGTATTTACCTGAGCGGAGGTGGCGCACATAATCCCCTGCTTACGCAATGGCTGCTGGAATTGCTCGACGTTCCCGCATTGCAAACTACGGAGGCCATTGGTGTTCCTGGTGATGCGAAGGAGGCGATTTTGTTTGCCGTCTTGGCCAACGAGACCGTCGCTGGTGGGGTAACCGATTTCGGAAGGCGCTCAAAGATCCCCTCTGTTAGCATGGGAAAGATATCTTTTCCTTCCTGAAAACCATCGAGTATTTTAATTGGGCCTGGTCCGTCAGGTTACTTACACCCGATACCTCCGGTCAGCGTGGCGGTCGCCTTCATTTGTCCATTGTTTTGATCTTCCCTCTGGCCTTTTAGCTGTCGGGGGCACACCGCTCTCGCTCTCAGGGTCAGGTGTATCCATAGCCTCCTCTTGTTGCCTTTCCTGCTTCTCCAGAACACTGACTTCCGTGCGCTCTTTCTTGAGTTCGATCCTGATGCGCGCAAACAAACTCATGTACACATTCGCGATCCAAACCAAGGCAAATCCGGCTATGACGTAACCGCGCCAATCATCCATGAGCAACTTATAGTTTGTAATCGCTACAAAAAGAATGGTCACGTAATGGCTGAAACAATATTCGCAGGTGAATAGATAAAAGAACTTTCGGGTGAGCAGCGTACGGCCTTCCTTGCTGCACTTCACACAGTACTCCCGGGGTTCACGAAAGACCTCCTCATGAGTAACGGTCCAGGCAACGCAGGCAATAGGTATCGCCAGCGTAAACAGCCAGATGAATTGTAAGGTAATTGACATGCCAGGGGACTTGAAAATACCATGCCACCCATGGTCATGCCTTCCTGCCTGTCTATGACGCAAACTATGTGGAAAAATGTCTCGCAACTGTTGGCGTGCACAGACAGAGGGGTTTGCCACCTGTCATAATATCATTACCCCTCTATCTGATTTTCGATACATTGTGTTAATCGTACACATTCCAGTCGCGTTACGAACAAACACTAAACTGCTTTACATCCCCATGAAATCAAATCGTAGAAATTTCATCCAGAAGCTCGGTCTGGGCACGGCCGCCCTGGGTATTGGCAGCCAATCGATAGCAGGACAGGAGTCGTCCCATTCAGTAGCTCAGGATAAGACCGATGGTCCGATCCTGCAAATCGGCGAGAACATCGCGATAGCGGAGACGTCCTATGGAAAAGTCAGGGGCTTTGTCCTTCGGGGCATCACCACCTTCCTGGGAATTCCTTATGGCGCCGACACGTCGGGTGCCAATCGATTCATGCCGCCTCAGAAGCCGGTTGCCTGGACTGACATTTATCCGGCCGTGTGGTGGGGAAATACGGCTCCTCAGAACATGGAGCGTCGGTACGCGAACGCCTACGCCTCATTCGTCGATCACTGGAACTACGACGACGTGAGCGAAGATTGTCTGCGCCTCAATGTCTGGACGCCGGCACTCGATTCGAAAAAAAGACCGGTTATGGTTTGGCTTCATGGTGGTGGATACACCAACGGGAACGCTATTGAACAAGATGGATATAATGGCGAGAATTTCAGTCGCAAGGGCGACACGGTATTTGTATCGGTTAATCATCGGCTGGGTGCCATGGGCTATGCGAATTTTGGTGGGATTGACAAGCGATATGCCGCTTCTGGCAACGCAGGGATGCTCGACCTGGTAGCCTCTCTGGAATGGGTACGCGACAACATTTCTCATTTCGGAGGTGATCCGGGGAATGTCACGATTATGGGACAATCCGGTGGTGGCGCGAAGGTTTGTGTGCTTACCGCGATGCCATCGGCACAAGGCCTCTTTCACAAGGCGGTGGCGCTCAGTGGCGTCTCGCTTAAGGCTGTCGACAGAAATATGTCGGAGAAGCTGGGCGACTATGTGTTGAAGGAGGCGGCCCTTTCTTCGAATGAGATAGACAAGCTTCAGCAGATGCCGTGGAAACAATATTATGAGATCGCCACCCGGGCACTAACGAAGTTCCGCGAGGAAATGAAGCTACCCCCCATGGGAACGGGTTTCGCCCCAACGGTGGATGGCAATTTTCTACCGCAACATCCCTATAATCCAGTAGCCACTCCGTTAGCCGATAACGTGCCGATGATTATCTGTTCAACATTCAACGAGCAAGCGCCTAGCCGTACCGATGCAAAGCTGGAGCAAATCGACCTCGACGGTGTAAAGGTGAAGCTAAAGGACCGGTTCGGCGACAAGACGGAGGCCGTCGTGAATTCGTATGCCAAGGCGTTTCCTAATAAGAAGCCCATCGAAATCTGGTCGATGGTGGCCAGCAACCGCCAGAACGCGATCGCCATGGCAGACTCCAAGTCCAAACAGAAGGCGCCCGTTTATGTAGCCTGGTTTGGTTGGCAGCCTCCGATGTTTGATGGTCGCATGCGCGCCTTTCATTGTATCGACATATGCTTTTGGTATTACAATACCGACCTCATGTACACACACACAGGAGGTGGCGCAAGACCTCGTAAGCTCTCAACGAAGATGTCTGATGCCTTGCTCCGATTCATGAAGACGGGGAATCCCTCCGGAACGGGATTGAACTGGACACCCTATCAATCGGCCAACGGCGAAACACTTGTCCTCGACGACGAGCCTGCCATGAAGAACGATCCGGACCGCGATGCACGAAAGGCCCTTGTTTGATTTCGGCGATGACTAGCTCCCGGGCTCGGTTTTAACGGCGGATGGCACGTTCAGTGCCATCCGTTTTGTTTTCCAGCGAATTTATCAAAAGATCGGCGGCCGCCACAGCGCCCGCTGCAGCCTGCTTGACTTTTTCTTAACATTTACGTAACTAGTTACGTACTTACTTTACATTATGGGCTTCTTCGAAAATGCCGGGAAAAAGGCAATTGGAAGTCGGTTGCGGCTTCTCTCTGAGAAAATTACGACCGATGCGGCCGAGATCTATCGCTTGTACGGCATCGAGATGACCCCTAAATGGTTTCCCGTGTTCTACATTTTGTCGCAGGGACCGCAGTCCGTGACCACGATTGCCCGTGAGATCGGGCACTCACACGTCGCCGTAAGCAAGGTGGTTCGTGAAATGGTGAAGGCAGGCTACGCAGATGAAAGTTCAGATGAGCAGGACGGCCGTCGTAACGTCGTGAGCTTGTCGGACAAGGGGCGATCGGTGGATGAAAAAATTAAAGATCAGTATGTTGATGTCCAGCGTGCTGTCGAGGAGATTTCCGACCAGGCTACGCATGATTTGTGGCAGGCGATGGGCGAATGGGAGTATTTGCTCAATCAAAAATCCCTGTTCCGCCGCGTCATAGATGAAAAAAGAAAACGTGAGACTGCCACCATCAAAATTGTTGATTTTGCACCCGAGTATGCCGCTGCCTTCAGGCAGTTAAACGAAGCGTGGATAAGTCAATACTTCCAAATGGAACCAGCGGACTACAAGGCACTGGACAACCCCAATACGTATATTATTGAAGGAGGAGGATCTATACTGATTGCCCTTCACAACCGTGTGCCTGTAGGCGCCTGCGCATTGATAAAGATGAGCGATGGAAAAAGTTTCGAGTTAGCCAAGATGGCGGTGTCACCTTTGATGCAAGGTAAAGGACTTGGACTATTGCTGGGAAACAGTGCCCTTGCAAAGGCCAGAGAACTGGGTGCCCAGCGACTGTACCTGGAAAGCAACACGATACTGAAACCGGCAATCAAATTGTATGAAAAACTAGGCTTTAAGAAGATTGCTGGCGTCCCATCGCCATACGAACGCGCCAATATTCAAATGGAACTTATCCTGACTTGATGCGCACACCACGCAAGCGGATGCGTCGTATCGCACTACGCTGCGTGCGTGGAATTAATTTCCTGAACAGGCAACAGCTAACTGACAAAAATTCACCATTCCGAGTGTGTCTCCTCGTTATCCTTGCCTGGCACGGTCACGGTCGTTGGCACTCTTTTGGCGTGCGCATTGATGAACTCAACCGGTAGTTGATATAATAAAGAGAATCATTATGGCAAAGTACGGAAAGAAGGCGCAGTCGAAAGTGAAACGCGCCATGCACGAAATGAAGGAGGGCACCTTGCGCAGCGGTCGCGGCGGGAAGAAGGTGACAAGTCGTAAACAAGCGATTGCTATTGGTTTGTCGGAAGCGCGACAGGCGGGAGGTAAGGTTCCCAGGAAGACGGCAAAAAAGACGTCCAGGAAGATGGGGCGGCCTGCAAAGAAAAGGGCTTCATCTACGAAGCGTACGGCAAGAAAAACACGCGCCTCGAGAAAGTCACCTCGGAAATCTTCGCGCTGACAGACCAGGGCTCAAGTTGCCAGGCGCTCGCTGCTGTCCATCCTAAAGCCATTCAGGATTGAGATGGGCAGCATGCTTTATTCACCGTTATGATTACTTTTGCCTCTCAACATGAAGCCCCTCCATCATCAGTCGTCAGCACGCAAAGCACTGCGCGTCACTGCCGTGGGACTTGTAGTGAGCGCTTTGCTCGCGGTGATTAAAGGTGTTGGTGGTGTACTTGGAAACTCTTACGCCCTCATTGCCGATGCCATCGAATCAAGCGCCGATATCTTCACGTCGGGCATGATGTGGTTGGGCCTTCGTTGGTCACAACGCCCGCCAGATAAAGATCATCCTTACGGTCATGGCAAAGGTGAAGCCCTTATAACATTAGGCATTTCGCTCGTCCTGGTAGCGGCTGCAACGCTCATTGCTGTGAAGAGCATTCAAAACATTATCACTCCCCATAAAGTACCTGCTGCCTATACACTCATTATTCTCGTCGTTGTGATTGCCACCAAAGAATTGCTCTACCGAGTTGTGCTCAAGACCGGTCGTGAACTAGGTAGCGGCGCAGTAGAGGCTGACGCAATTCATCATCGCAGTGATGCCATTACATCGGTCGCCGCATTTATCGGCATTGCGATCGGCTTGATCGGCGGACCTGGATTCGAAGTGGCTGATGATTATGCAGCGATGTTTGCCTCCGTGATAATTGTAATTAATGCGGTCAAAATCGCCAGGCCTGCTATTGGTGAGTTGCTGGACGAAGAACTCAATCCTGACCTCAACCGCGAAGTAGCGGCGCTTGCCGCGGGTGTTGAAAAGGTTGCCCATGTGGAGAGGTGTAGAATCCGCAAAATGGGCCCGTTTAAGATCGCCGACCTTCACATTTGGGTGGACAAGAACCTGACCGTCGAAGAAGGACATCGCATTTCGCATCAGGTAAAAGATCTTATTCAAGCCAGGCATCCTTTGTTCTCTGATGTGATGATTCACATCGAGCCCTCAAAATAAATAACATTTTTTACGATAAGTTTTTGAAACTCTGTCCGCGATTTATGCGTTGCACGTAATAATTTAGAACACGCACGTCTGAGAATCCAAAGTTCCATTATATTTGTAACACAAAGAAAAATGAAAGCCCGTCGCATGATATCGATCTCTTCTTGTAAAAAGCAGCGCTCTTGCTGGAAGGATCACTTATGCCTGGGACTTAACGTTTGATTTTATCTGACCAAGATACATAGACGAAGGCCCTGGGTAGTAAACCCGGGGCCTTCGTCATTTTAAGGCATGCTAATTGTCAGGCCACACGAGCCTGCACACTGGTGTGCGTCAAAGAACATAAGTCCAGCCGATCGCTGTAAGGCGACAACCGTTACAGGTAGTAACGGGATGGCTGGATGCGTAATCAAAGGTGTGCCTCCCGGAAGACCGGGAGGCACACCTGAAATTCGGTATTGCGGGTTACATACCTGCCTATCGGGACACTAACAGCAGGTTGGCGGAGCCCTCTGGAAAATGAACCACGAGGGAACTGTCCAGGCTAAGAAACAGGACCAGCGTAAGTAAGCAAGAACCAGTAATCTCCAATAAACAACATCAACTATATAACCATGGTACCCACGCACATTCAGCACACCTTCAACGGAAAAGACATCATTGCGATGCGCGACAACGGAGTCGTGATTAACAACGCCCAGGACTTCCTTGAGCTCATTATGAACTTGCCGTCCGAGAGAATCGTATTTTACAAAGAGAACTTTGATGAGTCGTTCTTCGATCTGCGTTCTGGACTCGCCGGT
Organism: Chryseolinea sp.; assembly: GCA_035489615.1. GTDB lineage: Bacteria > Bacteroidota > Bacteroidia > Cytophagales > Cyclobacteriaceae > Chryseolinea. Next base: position 11,204 of record DATHKA010000606.1, on the reverse strand, counting down.
GAAATATTACAGAAGGTTTCCAATTATTCCTTTATGTTAGGTATTGTGGGTGACTATTCACGCTACGCAAGCAAGAGCCTGAACGATTTCATGTTCGAAAGTAATAAGGGAAACACGGTTATGTTCGTCGACTCACTCGATGAAGCGCTCAGACGTCTTAGTGCATGACCATTGACACAGCGCGCCCCAACCGGCGAAAAACGCCGATAATTCGAAAAAAATATTCGTTGTCTGTGTAGTTTTTTGCAATTCGTTCTTACTTATAGAGAAATGAACATCCGATGGCGAACGACATCGACAGCACATTTCTCAACTTGATCAATGCAAACCTGGGCATCGCACACAAGATTGCCCGGGTTTATTTTGACGACCCTGTCTCACGCGAGGATGTAGTCCAGGAAATGATGTACCAACTCTGGCGGTCTTTCAAGTCGTTCGACAATCGCTCAAAATTTTCCACCTGGATGTATCGCGTGTGTCTCAACACAGCCTTGACAAACTTCGCAAAGGCAAAGCGTGCGCAACCGGAACCGCTGACAACGTATCATCAAAATATTCCCGATGTCGAAAGCACCAGCGACGACATGAATACATTGCTGGAGGCGATCAGCACGCTATCCAAATTAAACCGTGCCCTTGTACTGCTCTATCTGGAAGGCATGAGCTACGATGAAATTGCCTCTGTTACCGGACTCTCTCAGGGAAACGTGAGCGTCCGTCTGTTTCGCATCAGAAAAGAATTGGAGGCGTTCGTGAAACGACAAAATCAATAACTATGGATACGCTGGATGAAATGAAAGAAAAGTGGGCAAGACACAAGCATGCCGGTCAACCCTACGATCCGAATAATATGCTGCGCGTCATTCGTCAACGAGTGCGCAAGCACACGCGAGAATCGATGAAGTACTTCTGGGCTTCGTTCGCGTTGCAATTGCTCGTGTACGCACTTTATGCACATGTAGTGGTGCGGTTCCTTCACGATCCTGTTACGGTGACCTTTGCGATCGTTGGAGTTCTTCTCTTCATACCGTTCACTTACATGCTTCTGCGAAAGTTCAAGCAACTGGCCGTACTGAGACCCGATGGAAACGAAACCTCCTCCGTGCGCCAGTACATTACCCAACAGCGAAATGTGTTGTACGATTTCTTCCGATTCAAACTGCGTTATGAATTGTGGCTGATTCCCCTGAGCACTTTGGTCGGTACCCTGCTGGTCTTTAAAATATATGTGCCCGGTGGCCCACTTGCCTATCTTAACGGCGTATGGATCACGATGGGGCTCACATTGGCAAGTTGTTACCTGGCCATCAGAAATGAAAACAGGAAAAGCTTTCGAAAGCCCTTGGCCGAACTGGACAATCTCCTTCGCGAATTTGCCGAAGAAAATATCGAATGATGCCCAACTTTTACATTGGTCGTTTTATATTTTGCGGTTGAAATTTCCAATGTAAAACGCCTGTTGCAAAGACGCACTATCGCCCCTTATGAAAGGCTTTGCGCGCGCGTTGTATTTCGGCTTCGTGGCGTGAGGCCCACTCACCCATCAGGGTCATGACATCCAGCAGACTCTTTCCCAATGTTGTAAGTTCGTATTCAACCCTCGGCGGAATTTCAGCAAATACCTTTCTCGATATCAGGCCGTCTTCTTCCAGTGCGCGAAGCGTTACCGTGAGCATGCGCTGCGATATACCCGTTGTCCTTTGCTTCAGTGCGTTGAATCGCGACTTCCCGCTGAATCCCAGGTTTAGAATGACGAGCATGGACCACTTGTTGGCAAAATGTATCAGGAAGTCGTGAATAGGGCAAATGCCGCTTCCCTTCTCTTCCAGTATTTTTCCAATTTTTTTTCGCTTGTTAAGATGCTGACGCTCAGCAATAGTTACTTCCATGTGCCTAAGGAGTAAATGGTATACTTATTGTTAGATACTAAGTTACCAAATATATTTGAGTTATTAAAAGTAACTAACTAATTATTATATCCTATGAAAAAGAGTCTGTTGGGTCTGGTTCTTCTCTTCGCATCCGTTTCCGCCTTCGCGCAAACGTGGTCGCTGGACAAAGCGCACGCTAAACTTGGTTTTGACGTTACCCACCTCATGGTTTCGAGTGTAGAAGGTAGTTTTAAAACGTTCGACGTGAAGGTCACTTCTTCCAAAGACGAATTTGCCGATGCGGCAATTGAACTCACTGCCGATGCGAGCTCGGTTTACACCGATAACGAAAAGCGCGACGAACACCTGCGCAGTGCCGACTTCTTCGAAGCATCCAAGTATCCGACGCTCACCTTCAAGAGCACATCTTTCACGAAGGCAGCGGGCAAGAAATACACGCTGGTGGGCGACCTTACCCTCCATGGCGTTACCAAATCTGTAACGCTCGAAGCTACCCTGAACGGAACGACAGTCCATCCCTATAGCAAGAAAACAATCGCCGGATTTAAGGTTTCAGGCACTATCAAACGCTCCGACTTCGGTGTAGGCAAAGGCACCCCCCCGGCCGTCGTGAGCGATGAAGTGACTTTGAATGCGAATCTCGAATTGATCAAGGACTAAAATAAAAAGTTCCCTAAGCTCACTCAAAATACGCCGGCCGAAGCTGGTGTATTTTTTTTATCTTACTCGAAGCCATGACCCGCTTATGTTGGCCCTGAAATTGACAAGCAGCCGTTGTCAACGAGAAAGTAAAATGAAACTCTATACCTGCTCCAAATGCCAAAATCTCCTGTATTTCGAAAACACATCGTGCCTCCGATGCGGTCACGTCTTGGGATTTGATGCCGATACGCTTGAACTCACTACGCTGGCGGAAGACAACACGTCTGGCATTTTTTACGATATCAGAAATAAACAGAAGCGCTACAGGTTTTGCAGCAACCAGCAGTATGGAACTTGCAATTGGCTGGTGCCGGATAACGGTAGAGTACCCGAGAATGACGACGAGGGTTTGTGCAGGGCGTGCATACTGAACCGAACCATTCCGCCGCTTACGGACGAAAACCTCTCCCTTTGGCGAAAAATCGAAATCGCCAAGCACCGCCTCATATACTCTCTTCTACGGTTGAATTTGCCGGTGCATCCAAAAGTAGATGACGACGGGCCAGGCCTTGCCTTCGACTTCCTTACCGAACTATCGCCGGCGGGCAAAATAATGACAGGACACGATGCCGGACTCATCACCCTTAATATCGCCGAGGCCGACGAAGCACAGCGCGTTAGAAACAAGCAGGATCTCGGGGAAAAATACCGCACCCTGCTAGGGCACTTTCGGCATGAAATAGGTCATTACTATTGGGATCGCCGCCTTAGGGACAGTCCGGATTTGAAAGCTTTTCGAAGAATCTTCGGCGACGAAAGCCAGAGCTATGAGGATGCCTTGAAAACGTATTACGACCAAGGTGCCCCGGCTAATTGGATGGATAACTACATCAGTCCTTACGCCTCTTCCCATCCATGGGAAGACTGGGCCGAAAGCTGGTCGCACTACCTTCACATGCTAGACACCGTTGAGACAGCCTATTACTTCGGCATTTCGGTCGACCCGAAGAAATCCGCTGATATCCACGCGAGTATCGACCGGGATCCTTATTTCATTAAGGACTTCGAAACCGTGTTCAACATGTGGCTACCTATAACCTTTGCCGTAAACAGCCTGAATCGGTCGATGGGACATCCAGACTTCTACCCCTTTGTTATCGCACCGCCTGTTATCGAAAAAATGACTTTCATTCATAACCTTCGAAAGACTATTAAATAGCGAGTTGTGCCTAGGGTGTGCGCAAGTTGTGATAATAAACCCTGGACAAAAGCAAAAAAAGCCCCGAACCAGCCGTCGCTGATTCAGGGCTCTTGACGTCGGAAGGGCCAACGCCATATATATACGCTAGTGAAGTTGTGGACGCTCTGCGGCAGCCTTATACTCATCTCGCTTATTGCGGATAAGATCGTGCGACAAACGGAGTATATCCTTCTGGTCGCGGATCAAACCCTGAATGGTTTCCGGGAATTCGCGGCTGTCTTCAATAGCCTCCGCGTAAGCTTTCTGTGCCGCATCTTCTCCGTACTCGCACGCTTCTAATGCCGATTTTGCATCATCGCCTGCGAACGTATCTTTTATGTCCATCCATGCGCGATAAATCTTTCCCGACACCGTAGAATCTTCGGCCGGTTCGCCCCCCAGTGATACCACTTCGGTGGTCAACTCCTCTTTCATTTTTTGGCTTTCATCTGAAAGTTGGTAAAAGAGTGTCTTCAACACCGCTTCGCCTTCTTCAAGATTTTCCACTGCCTTTTCGTAACCAGCAATCCTGTCGCGGTTAATTCGGATCAGGTCATTCAGGACCTCAATGATTTCTTTATTGTAGTTTTTCATGTCTTTATATTTTGGATAGTTAATATCGTATTCACCTTGTCATAGCCGCATTTCAAACTGCGTACCACCTTGCAACCATTGAATTTGGCTCGTCTGCGCAATTGCGCCTTTATTCCACACGGAACGAGTTCCACAAGCAGGGAAAATCGTTCACAATAATGCCGCCACGGTTCCACCCGGGTAATCGCCCTAGCCTGAAAAAATGCGCGCAGTTGAATTGCCGGATCACCGCGTATATTTAACTCGCGATCAGTGGCAGTCAGTTTGGTCACGCGCGCTCATGACTTCATGAAACCTTATACGTTTTCGCGAATCCCACTGCTACATCACGGCGAAGGCATGATCAAGATGATCACGACCAGCATCGCTGACTATTCGGGGAGTGCGTTGTTAGTTACCGGAAACAAATCGTTCGAAACGGCACCGGCCTACTCTTACATCGTCGACGAATTCTCACGTCGGAAATTCGCCATCAATCACTGTAAAATTGGTCGCGAGCCTTCACCGGCCATGATTGATGAGGCCGTAGCGACCTTCGCGGACCATAGCCCTACAGTTGTCGTGGCCCTGGGTGGCGGAAGCGTCGTCGATGCAGCGAAGGCCATCGCTGCCATGATACCTCTCAGGGAGCCGGTTAAAGATTACCTGGAAGGTATTGGTACCCGGAATCACCCGGGAACCCGGCTTCCTTTCATTGCCCTCCCCACTACGAGCGGAACCGGTAGTGAGGCCACGCGCAATGCGGTGCTTTCAGAAGTAGGTCCACAAGGGTTCAAGCGTTCGCTCCGCCACATGAACTTCGTCGCGGATATTGCGATTCTTGATCCTTCCTTGACTTTACATTGTCCTCCGGAGGTAACTGCGTATAGCGGAATGGATGCATTCACACAATTGCTTGAGTCCTATCTGTCAACCGCTGCTAACCCTATCACCGACGCGCTTACCTGGCAAGGGCTAAAACTCATTTCGCAGTCTCTCGTGGTTGCTTTTCGCGACGGAATGAACGTTCAGGCACGGTCGGACATGGCGCTCGCTGCATACCTGTCTGGCGTTGCACTCGCGAATGTTGGCCTGGGCACTGTTCACGGTATAGCTGGTGTCGTGGGTGGATTGAAAAACATTCCTCACGGTGTTATTTGTAGCCGCCTCATGAGCCCGGCCAATGCTATCACGGTCCGCCGCCTGCGAAAGACCGGCAACCACGATCCGGCGCTTGCGAAGTATGCCAGTGCCGGCCGGCTGTTTTCGCAGGAGTCAAATCGTAACAATGACTATTATATTGATGCTTTCCTCGACCTTATCCATAATTGGACGTCGTCGATGGGCATTCCCACGCTGCTGCAATATGGAGTGACCGATAATGACCTCAGGCAATTTTCCAGGCTAGGCGACAATAAGAATAACCCGGTGCAATTGAATGAAGAAGAGCGCTATGAGCTATTGCTTCAAGCCTGGAAATAACTGCGGATCGCGCACATCACGGGTATGGGAATTGACAAGGCCTGGAAAGCTTCAGGTAGCAACAGAGAGATTTTCCGCTGCCTGTTGACTCAGAATGATTTCTTTCCTATTGTCAATGAGAAGTTTCATGGAACCATCGAATTCCTCCACTTCAATGATGGCAACCTGGCTTCCGGGCGCTAAGCCGATTTTATTGAGATACTTCAGAAAGGCGTCTGAGTTCTCGGAGACGCCCGAAATACGATAAGTCTGTCCGATCTTCCCTTGCGTCAACAGTATAGACGCTTGAGCTGGCAGTTTGCCATTCTTGTCCGGGATGGGATCGCCATGCGGATCAAATTTCGGATATCCCAACAGTTGATCCAACCTTTCTATGAGTATATCGGAGTGCACGTGCTCGAGTTGTTCTGCGACGTCATGCACCTCATCCCATGAAAACTTGAGCTTCTCCACCATGAATGTTTCCCACAACCGATGCTTACGCAAAATCTGTAAGGCGACCTTCTTGCCCTTGTCGGTTGGCTTAACACCGCGCGATTTCTCATAGACAACCAGCTTCTGCTGTCCAAGCTTCTTGAACATATCGGTAACCGATGCCGCGTTAATCTGCAATTTTTCCGCGATGGCCGTCGTCGAGACACTGTCCCCTGTGGATTCGTAGATCCGGTAAATGGCCTTCAGATAGTTCTCCTCAGTTAGCGTATGCATGAGCAGGCTAAAAGTATAGAGAAATACCAGAATTCCTAAAAATTAGGTTAACCTAAATATTTGATTTTATAAATCTAATAAAAGTTTTATATTTGTCATATGAAAGGACTTATACCAGCCTCAATAGCGCTGGCTATTCTCTGCACGTCCTGCAACGAACTCATCCCCGACGGCCCTGCGAGCGACGCTCTTTTAGACGGCCCGGTAGATGGACTAACCCACGAACAGTCGAGGCAATTCCTTGCGGGTGATATAGCGTTCAACGATGAGATTTTCTCTTCAGGAACTGGTCTAGGCCCCATTTTCGTCGCTACTAGCTGCGGTAGTTGCCACGCTGGCGACGGAAAAGGGCATCCATTCTCGACCCTGACACGCTTTGGACAGGTCGACGAGACCGGCAATCAATTTCTCGATCGGGGGGGGCCCCAATTACAGCACCGCGCATTGCGGGGCTATGAGGCGGAAACGTTACCCCCTGGTGTTCCTTTCTCGAAATTTACGCCCCCCGCTAATACAGGGCTCGGTTTCCTGGAGCTCGTAAATGATGCTGATATCCTCGCCATGGCCGATCCCCAGGATGCCGATGGAGATGGCATTTCCGGGCGACCCAACTGGATCAAGCTGCCTCCTTTTGTGACTCCCAACGCTGACGCTATCACAAACAACGGACGGTATATTGGCCGGTTTGGAAAGAAAGCCAGTGTCTATAATCTATTGCAGCAAACCGTTGGTGCCTATCACCAGGATATCGGAATTTCGTCAGCTTTCGAACCTTATGACATCTACTCGGGACTCGAAGCCGACCCGGAGGTTTCCACGCAAACGATCAACGAGGTCGTCTTCTATCTGCAAACCCTGAAGGCGCCCATTCAACGTACGCCCGAGCACGCCGACGTCGTGGCGGGGAAACAGTTGTTTCTTGAGGCGGGCTGTGGCGGATGTCACAAGCCTACACTTTTCAGCGGTCGGTCGGGTGTTGCGGCACTCTCCAACCAAACCTTCTCTCCGTACAGCGACATGCTCCTTCACGACATGGGCGAGCAACTCGACGATGGCTACACCGAAGGTACTGCGTCGACAGCTGAATGGCGCACTCCTCCGTTATGGGGCCTCGGACTATCGCCTATCTCGCAGGGTGGCGGATACTTTCTGATGCATGATGGTCGTGCGCGCAGCATCGAAGAAGCGATCATTCTGCACGGAGGCGAGGGCATCGCCAGCAAAGAGCGATTTGAAAGTCTTTCCGACGCAGACCAGTATAAACTCATCGCATTCCTGAAATCGCTATAGTATGCAAAGGAAAGACTTCATAAGGAAATGCGCAGGAGGTTGTTTAGGGTTGGCCACTGCACCTGTGCTAATTCAAGGATGCAGTGGCACGAAATATCTCAGCGCTTCCATCGAAGACAGCGACATGGTTGTGCCCGTATCCGCCTTCGCAGATAAGGAATCGTTTCGCTCCTATGTGGTGGTTGAAAATGAAATCCTGCAGTTCCCCATTTGCGTTTATCGCATTTCGGTTGAGGAATACAAGGCCCTGTGGATGCAGTGTACGCACCAGGGTAATGAGTTGCAGGTGTTTGGCGACAGGCTGCAATGCCCGGCTCACGGCAGCGAGTTCACCCGAACCGGGGCCGTACAGAATGGTCCTGCCTACATGTCCCTTCGAACTTTTCCAGTTACCCTTGTCGACGACAAACTCAAGATCAGTTTAAAATGAAAAGGCTACCGCCCGTAGTGCTCTTCCTGTTTGTATCTAGCTACGCCGTTGCGCAGATCGATTCCACTTTGCTCCGTCGGATTCCACGCGATACAAGCACGCGTAAAGCCATGAACATGGATGCTGTCTACAACCGCCCTTTTCTGTCGGTAGCCAAGGTTCCCGTTGCCGTAGGCGGTTATGTCGAGGCAGACTATAGCTACCTCGGCGCAAATGGTGTCACAGAAGGCCATTCCTTTCAAATACCGCGCCTCACACTCTTTGTAGCTTCCGCCATTCACCGAAGGATCAGATTCCTTTCTGAAATCGAATTTGAGGAGGGTGGTCGCGAAGTAAATATTGAATTTGCTTCCCTTGATTTTATATTCCACCCATTGTTCAACTTTCGCGGTGGCGTGGTGATGAATCCGATCGGTGCGTTCAATCAAAATCACGATGGACCTAAATGGGAGTTTGTAGACCGTCCCGTGGCGATGACACAAATGCTGCCTGCCACCTGGAGCAATGTGGGTTTTGGTCTATATGGAAAACATTACAAGGAGACCTGGTCGTTTGGTTATGAGGTGTACCTCACAAATGGGTTTGATGAAACGATCGTGAATAATTCCTTGAACAAGACTTACCTGCCTGCTACCAAGGAGTCTGCAGATCGCTTTGAAGAAAGCAGCAATGGTCAGCCCCTCCTGACTGCCAAGATTGCCGGCCGGCGCACACGTATCGGCGAAATCGGATTGTCGTATATGGGGGGAATCTACAACAAGTTCGAAGACGACGGAATCGTAATAGACGACAAGAGGCGTCTCAACGTAATGGCTATTGACTTCAACACTACCCTGCCTTCCCTAAACACCTACATTGTAGGCGAATGGGCGTGGGTGTTTGTCGATATCGCGGAAACCGTAGGAGAACAGTTTGGCGACCGGCAATACGGCGGCTTTGTGGACATTGTTCAACCTATCGTGAAAGGTCGCTTACTGGGATTCAAGGATGCCGTACTGAATATTGCCTGCCGTTTTGAATACGTTGACTGGAACGTCGGAACCTTCCATGAAACCGGCGGCAATATCGCCGACGATTACGTCGCGATCGTACCGGCCATCAGTTTCCGCCCCACTTCTCAAACCGTTATCCGGCTCAACTACAGAAGGGCATGGCAACAAGACCTGTTGGGAAATCCACCAGCCAATATCGGCGGTATTCAATTCGGCATCTCCAGTTACTTCTAACGTCTCCTCAGCCGGTCTATCCTTTTGCGGTACCGGAATGATGCGCTATTCGCCTGGGTACGAGCAGCCGGTTCAGGTAGGGGATGGCCAGCAGTCCGTGAGATACCAACAGACCTAAAGCGCCCCCTATGGTGACATCCAGTGGTGTATGAACGCCAAGAGAAACGCGTGACAATCCAACCAGGGTCGCCCAGATCATCGGAACCAATAGCCCTACCGTAACACGGCGTTGATTCAATTCAAACAGGGAGAATGTCAGCATGCTGGCAAGGAGGAAGGCATTGAAGGTGTGACCTGATGGCATCGAATAGCCGGCCTCATCAATCCAGTGTGCCAGGACACGTTGATCGATGCTTTTGAAATGAAGCGTGTCCCCATCGACAACTTTCTTAAAAAACAGCCGTCGCTGGGGAACGACGAGCATATAGATCGAATCAAGGCTGGCTCTCGATTGGGACTCCCGAAGAATAAACCGGTGGCTCGGTCGGGATACGGCAAATGTAGACTTGATAAAGGTCTCATTGAGTTTAGCAAACCCTCCAAGAATGATGGTCAATGACAACAGGGTGCGAACGAACATCACAAACCTTGCACGGGGATGCAGCGGGATGAACGCAAACGCCGTACTGATAATCAGTACTATTATGAACGAGCCTATCCATCCTCCTGACTGCGTAATCCAATACATAGCCAGACACCACAAGCTACCCGGAGCGCAGCCATTAAAGCCGGGTGCGATCACCCAAACCAGGATAAGCATCAACAGATAGGCGGGAAGCGATATTTGAATGAAGCGTTTGATGATAATGCGTTAAGGCTTTAACAGCAAAATTTACGACAAAATCGCTTCAGTAGCCCGATCCGGTCCTGCTGATCAAATGACGGTCGATAAGCAGAAACTCGTTTGACCTTCCGGCATGGGGACAGGGCATTGTCGCCCGTTTGGTCAGATTGCCTTTATCAACTTAAAGGGAAAGAACAGAATGGCACCGACGAGCCTGAACGCCGCCTCAATAGTGAAGGCCGCGATCCTGAAGGGCAGTAGAATCAACCACACGATGGGAAACAACACCAATACCAACAGGGCAATTGGCCAACAACAAACCAACAGGAAGCACCAAAGAATGACGGCAATGAGTGTGCGCATGAGATTTACAATTTTCGTAGCTGACCGAACTACAAAAAGGTGGCCACATCCTCATATGCCGAATTCCGTTCGAAATGCGGCCTATAACGATTCCCTTCCTTTCACAAACGGACACCTGCAGTGATCATTTCTGTACATCAACTTCTTTCATTTGATATCCTACCGCCCGAATGTTTTCGATTTTCAAGCGCGTATCAGGTTGAAGGTACTTCCTCAGTCGCGAGACAAAAACATCCATGCTACGCGCGACGAAAAACCCGCTATCCTCCCAAGCTGCCTTCAGGAATATGTCGCGCTCTATTAATTTGTTGGGATATCGAAAGAACAATTGAAGCAGCTGCGCCTCTTTGTGGGTAAGTCTGGTGATCACCCCTGCGGACGTTAAGGTGAGATTGGTTAGGTCGAGTATCGATTGGGCCACACGCAGACTTCCGCCCGCGACAGGCCTGTCCACATCGCCCCGCCGCACGACTGCCTCAAGCCTGTACTTGAACTCTTCAATGCTGAACGGTTTACAGACATAGTCGTCGGCTCCGACTTGAAACCCGCGGATGCGATCCTCAGTTAAACTTTT
>DATHKA010000605.1:0-7676 GCA_035489615.1 Chryseolinea sp. | reverse complement strand
TTGGTCATCAAACCAGAGAAAGCTGCCTGGCGCAAGGAGTGCGAATGGTCGATACCTCCGGATATTTTGAAGTTGAATTCCTTGGTGATATCAAATCCCAATGATCCAGTGATCAGTTGACGGTCAGTCGCGGTATGGTCAGCGTAATACTTAAGCAACGCCAGCGGGTTGGAAGCATCGCTGTTATATTGTGTCACGGGTTGACCAAATCGTGCCGGCGCAACGTTCGTAGGCGTGGCAGGGATGGTAGGATTATAGAATACCGTTGCCCCCATAAGATCGCCTTCGAAACCGGATGTGTTCGTGATCGGCGCAGCCTGGTCATCAACATGCGAGAAGAGTGACGTGAGATTCAATTTCAGTTTATCCTGCAGGAATTTCTGATTGAAGTTTAGCCTTCCTGTGTATCTCTTCAAGCCTGAATTCTTGATAATACCCTTTTGGTCGTCCAGGCTTAGAGATGCGCGATAGTCACCGCCCTTATAACTGTTGGCATAGGCCAGGTTATACATCTGAGAAATGGCCGTGCGATTCACTTCATCCTGCCAGTTTGTATTGGCACCGTAGTTTACTAGACTTGCATCTCCACCCAATCCTGAATAAGCGGAAAGGTAATCCTGTGAATTCAACACCTTATAGGTTCGTGCCTGTTCCGAGACGCTTACACCTGTGTTAAATTCAAGAACGTTCTTTTTGTTGCGTCCACTCTTTGTCGTGATGATCACCACGCCGTTTGCGCCCCGCGCACCGTAGATGGCTGTTGATGCGGCATCCTTGAGAACGTCCATACTTTCGATGTCGTTCGGGTTCAGGAAGTTCAGCGGGTTCTTGGGAGTCGAACCGCCGCGTCCGAAGTCGGCACCACCCGCGCTGATGAAATCGCCGCTCAGAGGCACTCCGTCAACAACAAACAGTGGATTGTTACCGCTGCGCACCGACGTAGTACCGCGAATACGAATATTCACGGCAGAACCTGGTTCGCCGCTTGATGAGGTGATCTGCACACCGGCAGTCTTACCTTGAATCAGGAGTTCCGGAGAGGCGATGATACCTTTCACAAAATCCTCAGACTTAACGGTAGCGATAGCACCTGTTGCATCGCGCTTGTTTACTTCGCCGTAACCGATAACGACTACTTCATTCAGGGCCGTAACGTTCGGCTCGAGAGCAATCTTAAGGTTAGTCTGTGATCCAACAACGACATCCATCGAGTTGTATCCCACAAAGGAGAAAACGAGGGTTGCGCCCTCCTGCACACTTACGGTAAAGTCACCATTCACACCGGTCATGGTTCCGTTGTTCGTTCCTTTTTCAAGGATGTTCACCCCGGGCAGACTTGTTCCATCTTCCGATGCCGTTACTGTACCCGTCACGGTCTTGTTCTGAGCGATAGCCGTTGACGCGGCCACGACGAACACGACCGTCAAATACCTGCTTAGTAACAGATAAAATTTTGTCATACTTGTTTTGGATTTGGGTTAATGAAATGCATAAATGAATGAAGTTGAGTTAGCCGATTCATTCGTTTGCGTAATATATTAATCCGGCGTCAGTTCCAACATCATAAAAGTAACGTATTTTTGATGCAAACGGGGTCGCAAACGTTACCAACCACGAAATTGATATTTTTGCACCCCATTATTGGTGATGTATGGTAATTTTTTCAAATCCCGGATGGCGTAGCCTTTCTGGGGGCAGAACACCCCTAGCTGCCGCTGCGGAGCAGTCCTTTTGCCGCGGCCAGTTTGTCGAGCAATATCATCGCCTCTTCCCGGTCGTTTCTGATCTCTCCTTCCAGGATAGCCTCTTTAATATGCTCCTTCAATTCGCCGATAATTCGCCCGGGTGATATGCCGTAACGTCGCATGATCTCATCCCCGGTAACCGGAGGCTGAAAATTCCGGAGATGATCCTTTTCCTCCACCTCGGCAATTTTCTTTTCCACGAGGTCGAAGTTCTTCAGTATGCGTCCCACCTTATCCAAGTTCTTAGAGGTAACGTCGGCACGGCAAAGCGACATCAGGGCATCTATGTCGTCGCCGGCATCAAACAACAACCGCCTGATGGCCGAGTCCGTCACTTCACCTTTTGACAACGGTATAGGACGCAGGTGAAGGCGAACGAGTTTCTGAACAAACTCCATGCGGTCATTCAGGGGCAATTTCAGTCGCTTGAAGATGCCCGGCACCATGCGCCCGCCACGGTCTTCATGGCCATGGAACGTCCATCCGTGCAATTTGTCGTAGCGCTTGGTCGCGGGTTTGGCAATATCGTGCAGGATCGCGGCCCAGCGCAACCAGAGGTCCCTGGATGCAACCGCCACATTGTCGAGTACCTGCAGCGTGTGAAAGAAGTTGTCCTTATGGGCCCTGTTTCCCACGTATTCCACGCCGTGCAGGGCCACGAGTTCAGGAAAGAAAAGCTGCAACAATCCGCTGTGAAACATGAGCTTAAAACCGTACGACGGAACAGGGCTCAGGATGATCTTGTTGAGTTCATCAGTAATGCGTTCCTGCGATACGATATGCACACGCGCAGCCTGCGATACGATCGCCTGATAGGTATCGGCCTCAATATCGTAATTGAGCTGTGAAGCGAAGCGCACCGCGCGCATCATGCGCAGGGGATCGTCGGAAAACGTAAGGGCCGGATCCTGGGGCGTGCGAATGATTTTCCGCTTAATGTCTTCCTGTCCGTTGAATGGGTCGATCAACTCTCCGTAGCGCGATGCGTTCAAGCAAATAGCCATAGCGTTGATGGTGAAGTCGCGCCGGCGCTGATCGTCTTCGAGCGTGCCATCCTCGACAATGGGCTTGCGCGAATCGTTTCGATACGACTCCTTGCGTGCCCCTACGAATTCGAGTTCCTGGTCTTCGAACCGGATCTGCGCCGTACCGAAATTTTTGAAGATCGTTACCTGCGCATGGTTCAAGGCCCGCGCTACGCCCTGGGCAAGGGAGATGCCGCTGCCCACGCACACAAAATCGATGTCTTTGGATGGTCGCTTGAGGATGAGGTCGCGGGTGTATCCTCCCACTACATAAGTTTCCAGGTTCATCTGATCGGCCACTTCGCCGATCTTCCTAAATATGGGTTGCTCAATTGATTGCGCCAGGTTCATAGTTCCAATTGGCGCAAAAATAGCGTTAAAAGGGGAAATTTTCGGAGTTGGCGCAAGTCTTCCAATGCAAGAGTAAAAAGTCAGGGTCACTTGGCGGGAGACTTGTGCCCACCCTTCTTCTGGATATGAACCCATCGCAGTCTTCAGACTGGCTTGAGATTCCATATCAGTCTGAAGACTGATGTGGCTCATCGCTCGGATGATCGTGTGCACAAGTCTCCCGCCAATGGTCTACGGACTCGTCGTTTGCAGGGGAAGACTTGCGCCAACTTCTTTTTCTATCTAATTCCAGAACCCTTCCTTACTGTTAAACGTCGGACAAGGAATCAACCGGTACTTCTTCTTCACATCCTCCTTCGTCGAGCGCGTATTGAACTCATACACGATCGAGATCTCGTGCGCACCACCCGAAGCAGTCTGCAGGTTCGAGATGGTGAAGTCGTAACTGTATCCTATAGTAAGCTGTTTGAAATATAAACCCAGGTAAAGAATTAACGCATCCTGCTGCACGCTGGTGACAACGGCCTGCTGAAACGGTTTGACAGACGAAAGTCTAGTCACATTTGAAACTGACATAATGGTGGAAGAGGGAAGCAAATTCATCTACTATGATGAAGCGGTGAGAGTCAATGTTCCATTGTTTGATCACACCGGTCAAAACCAGGAAGCGCCCCTGGCGTCGTAAATGTTGAAGGCGTTCAGCGATTGGCCAACTACAACAGTGGTACGCCAGGCATGTGGACAAAACTCGGTCCGTTTAGGACCGCAATAACCGATGGCAATATTTCATTATTCGCGTCCGGTGTTTGTAATCTGTCTGGCCTCGAAGTGTGGACAGTAAGCCAGGCAGCGACCAATCAACCGCCCGTTATAACGAGCTATTTACTGGATAGGTCGGTGATAACAGGTCAGGCGCTGAGTTACCAGTTTCCTCTGCACACATTTATGGATCCGAAGGCGGGCGCGGCGCTCACGTATTCCGCTACGCTAGCGGGCGGGTCGGCGTTGCCATCCTGGCTGACATTCAATGCTACGACAAGAACCTTCTCGGGCACACCTGCGGCGGCTAACGCTGGATTCTACGATCTCAGAGTGACCGCCAGCGACGGCGCAGGAGGCACTGCAAGTGATGTGTTTATGCTCACGGTAACGCAGCCTGGAACAACAACCTTTTATCGCGGTATTAACTTGAATGGTCCCGCTATCACAATAGATGGCAATAGCTGGCAGTCCGGTATATCGAATCCGAACTTCACATTTACCAACAACATTGGAGTATTTGAAAATCAGAGTGTCCCGTTGGTTCCCTCAACCGACGCAAATAGAGCGACCATGATCCGTTCTTCAGTTTGGGGAAACCGTCCATCAGTAACCGCCGCCGCTATACCGAATGGCATATACGACGTTTACTTATATGTCTGGGAGGATAACGCTGCCCAGGATTTCAGCATCTCGGTTGAAGGTGCTTTGGTTGTAAATAACTATAACAGTGGAGCGGCGGGGAGTTGGTCAAAGCTGGGTCCTTTCCGCACTATCGTAGGAGACGGTAATATCAATATTATGACCGCCGGAGGTCACGCATGTCTGTCGGGCCTTGAGATCAGATCGGTATCGACGACAAGCGTGGCGGTTACTGGGATTAGCGTATCGCCATCAAGCGTTAATGTGACTTTGGGCAAGTCGGTCCAAGTCGGGCGCACAATCACTCCGGCCAATGCAACCAGCAGGAGTGTATCGTGGGCGTCCAGCAATACAGCCGTTGCGCTGGTAAACAACGACGGTTGGGTGACCGGTGTGGCTACAGGTACGGCCACCATTACAGCCAGTATCAATGGATTTAGCGCACAAACAACCGCCACCGTGAAGACAACGCCCAGCAGTTACTCAACGCGACTCAAGGGAGCTCCAACGGAAAAATACGGAGTAGCAAAGAGTTTCAGCGTCATGCCAGGTGATATCATAACAACAGAGGTCTGGGTAAAATATTTGGATCCCGCCCAGGCGCAAAGCTGGAACGCTGTTGCCACAAATCTTATTTCAACGATAGAGGCAGGAATGGCGCCATTAAGCACATTGGTCGATGGTGGAGTTGCTGGAAGTATTGGCTCCTCCGTGTTCCCGTTCGCCACGGCCATTTCAAGAGGAAGTAATCCAGGAACAGGTCCAAAGGCATACTTGAACTACATCCTTTTTGACAGAAATTATGCGGTCCGTACAGCAGGTTTCAAGAGGGTTCCAGTATCGGCCAGAGAGGACGGGACCGATGTTGATCACCAACGACTTGCATTTGATGGAACTGATAAGATTGTTATTGCTGAGCCTGGATATATTTATATTTATCTTAGCAATGAGAATGAGACGCCGGTGGAAGTGTACTTTGATGATTTTAAGGCGACCCATGAAAAGGGAGCGATTGTGAGTACGAATGAGTACTATCCGTTTGGGTTGACATTCAATAGCTATCAGAGGGAGAATTCGGTTGGGAATAGATTCAAATTCCAAGGACAGGAACACATTGACGATCTAAATCTTGTCTGGGATTCCTTTAAATGGAGAAATTACATGACTGACATTGGACGGTTCTTTAACGTAGATCCCTTGGCAGAGCAGTACGTTCACAACAGTACTTACGCATTTGCTGAAAATAAGGTCATTACGTTCATCGAGCTTGAAGGGATTGAGGGCCTTCATTACTCGGAGAGGTTGAATAATGGTGGCACAGGTCATGTGATAGAGAAGAATGTCCTTGTTCTTACAAGGCAAACTAGTGCGGATTTTTCTGATAAGAAGAATGCAAGGATTGAAAGGGAAAATGCGGCTCGCGTTGATGCCGTTCAAACGGAGTTGAGTGATCATTATTCAAGTGCAACTAATTCAGCCGGAGAGCCTGTACGTTTTCAATTCAACGTCACTGGACACCAAGTTGCAAATACTGCCGACGCAGGCCCCATAGCTGAACAGCAAACAATGGCCAATGAACATGGCTTAGAAGGAGGGCAGCCTGCATTCAAGGGCGGACCAAATCAAATTGCGCCAGCTGCCATAGTAACAACGCAGCCTACTGGGCAAAGTTCAACAAATGGTATTGCGATAATGGTTGATGACACACCAGGGGCAACCGCGCATGAAGTAGGGCACACGATGATGACTAGAAGCCAAAGTCAGGAGGAAGGCAGACCCGGAAGTGGCGGCGTTATGGTTGACCCCCCCGGACCGGTGAAGTCGGAGGAAGTCGACAAAATGATTCAAGATTCTATCCCGAGAGGAAATCAGTAGATTATGAAGTCAATACTTGTAATCATTCTGTTGTTAGCCGGGTTTAGTAGTAAAGGCCAGGAAAGTACAAGCAGCTTTGTTGTCGTCACTATTGAATGGGAACGGAACAGCAACCTGCACAAAAGTGAAACTGACTATTGGATTGTATCAAGGAAGCTGTGGGAAAAGTCTTCAAAGGAGGCGGTTTTGCCGCTCTACCTGACAGGATTTTCATTGACTGACTTTAAAGAATGTTGCACAGACAACTCACTAATTCTATTTAATACGGCCGTCGGCGAGAATTTCAACTTCGGTGCCGACTTCGTAAACTCTCAGAATATTCTTATTCAACTGATTGCCACTAAACGCAAAAAGGTTCAGACAATAAGAAAAAAATGGGTGACCGGTCATAAGGAAAAGGCCGTAGTGTACCTGACGCCCATTAGTGGTAGGTTTTGCCTTTGCCCAATTGTCCATAGGGATGGGAGTTCAAAATTAGGATATGATGGCCAAGCCGCAATCCCTGTGTCTGATTTTAGTCATGATTCAATATTTTGGAGCTCATCTGAAGCTCGACAAATTGAACGATTTGACTACGCTGACCTGCCCTTTCTTGGCCTGCACAATATACAATAGATTCTTAAGCCGGATGAGAATTGGCTCAGCTAGACAATTGATCAAATTTATCAATTCCAGAACCCTTCCTTACTATTAAACGTCGGACAAGGAATCAACCGGTACTTCTTCTTCACATCCTTCTTCGTCGAGCGCGTGTTGAACTCATACACGATCGAGATCTCGTGCGCGCCGCCCGAGGCAGTTTGCAGGTTCGAGATGGTGAAGTCGTAGCTGTAGCCGATGGTGAGTTGTTTGAAATATAAACCCAGGTAAAGAATTAAGGCATCCTGTTGTACGCTGCTTACAACGGTTTTCTGAAAAGGCTTGCCGCGGTACCAGATACCGACAGAGACAGGATCGATGTGATAGTTCACGCCGAGGTCGAGCTGTTGAAACGTCTTTCCCTGCATGCGGTAGATGAACGAGGGCGTCAGGTAGGTTGCCCGTGTTTTGGTCATTGATCCGCTGAGGCTCATTCTGATCCCCCCGTGAATGGCTGTCTTCATTTCCAGGCGGCTCACGTCGTTGAGCACCGACAGGTTGGGCTGGTTCATGTGCGTGAACGAGGCGCCCAGCCAGAGGCTTTTGCTGTAGAGGAGGAAGCCGGAACCGAAATCAAAGTAGTTCTGGCGACCCAATTTGTTGAGATCCGGGTCAAGCGAAATACCATCGTATTCAAGGT
>DATHKA010000604.1:0-18834 GCA_035489615.1 Chryseolinea sp. | reverse complement strand
CCTGGGTCGGCGCCTGACTTCTGTTTGGCGTTCGCGCCGCGTGTGTGGTTAGTCGTCGGATTTTTTCGAATGTACCTTGCCGTCGCTGAGAAATTGGACATTCTTTTTGCCTTGAGGGCTTTTCAGCTCAACTTTGTAGCTGGTGGCACCTTTTTCGTCATTCTGCTCGCAATCGCCGATGGTGTAGGCGCTGAAGTCTTTCGCGATCGCGTCAGTAACTGGCTTGGGGAGTTGATCTTTCTTGATTTCGTATTCATGCCTGGACACGGTGCCGTCTGCCTGCAGCCAAACCTTGTGATCGACTTTGCCGGTCTTGAACTTTGCCCGGTAGAGTTCCTTTTTTTTCTCCCAGGAAAGCTCGGAGGCTTCGGGGTATAGTTTTTTGATCGCTTGTGCCGCGGCAACGGGAACGCTGATGGGCTGGGGCTGGGGTTGAGCGAGAAGGGTGATCGGGAGGAGGAGCAAGAGCAAGCGTGTTAACTTCATGGTTTAAGGTTTTTATTTTCAAATTTAGAGTAAGTAGCCGGCTTAAGACTAAAGTCTCGCCGGGGGAAGCGGCCGGCTGAAGACTAAAGTCTACGCCGGGACGCAGGCACCAGACTGAAGTCTGGCGCCAGGGTCGTCAGCCGCCAGGGTCGTCGGCGCCAGCGACGGTCCGCCCCGATGATGCATGCACATGAATAATAATGTGAAAATCGCGGTTGGCTCTGTAGACACAATTTACGTCAACTATGAACTCATTCCACAGGTAATTTGTTTCGAATAAGGCGCAATTAAAATACAAAGCATGGCAGCGGAAATACCGTCCAGGGAGAGTGCAATCGACTGGCGAAATAATAATGGTAGACATCTCGTATTTAATGTGTTACTTGCGCAAAATTACAACCTGCCTAATCTGCCTTTTCGAGGTAATTCAGTTCATCCAGCTTGACTGAGCCGTTGCTTGGTCAGGTCATAATTCAATAATTCACGAAACCAACATTCATGCGACAACTTAAGATCAGTAAACAGATTACAAACCGCGAGAGTCAGTCTCTTGACAAGTATTTGCAGGAAATCGGCAAAGTAGATCTGATTACGTCTGAGGTTGAAGTGGAACTGGCGAGGCGAATCAGAGAGGGTGATCAGGTTGCCCTGGAGAAGCTTACAAAGGCAAACCTTCGCTTCGTAGTGTCGGTTGCTAAACAATATCAGAACAACGGACTTTCACTCGGAGATCTTATCAATGAAGGAAACCTGGGTTTGATCAAGGCGGCGGGAAGATTTGATGAGAAGAGAGGATTTAAGTTTATCTCTTATGCCGTTTGGTGGATTCGTCAGTCGATCATGCAGGCGCTGGCAGAACAGTCACGAATTGTAAGACTGCCGTTGAACCGGATCGGTTCACTCACCAAAATATCCAAGACATTTTCGGATCTCGAACAGAAGTTTCAGCGAGAACCTTCCAGCGAAGAAGTCGCGGAAGTGATCGGCGTTACGACGCAGGAGATCATTGACAACCTGAAAATTTCCGGACGCCACGTATCGATGGATGCCCCCTTTGCACAAGGCGAAGAAGGTAGTCTGTTTGACGTCCTTGCCGACTCGAACGCATCTAATCCGGAATCGGACATGATGGCCGAATCGCTGGTTAAAGAAGTGCAGCGCTCACTGGCAACGCTGACCACCCGGGAGGCAGAAGTAATCAGTCTGTATTTCGGTCTAAACAACCATGAATCCATGACGCTGGAAGAGATCGCTGATAAATTTGACCTTACGCGCGAACGCGTCAGACAAATCAAAGAGAAAGCGACGCGGCGACTCAGGCATACGGCAAAGAGTAAAACGTTAAAGTCATACCTTGGATAGGGTAAGCCGGGCTATCGGGCATCATTGTTGCTAATAAATCATCAATGCTTTCCGGCAGTCATCTTAAGCACGCAGCGACGTTCACTTTGTTCTTCTCTCGTCGTTTTGACTTTCTTATGGCGTAGCAACGGAGCGATCCACAAACAACACGAATAATTTTTATTTTAATATTTAATACAATGCAAGGAAAAGTAAAGTTTTTCAATGAAGCCAAAGGTTTTGGATTCATTACACCGACGGATTCTAATTCAAAGAGTGACATTTTCGTTCACGTTTCTGGTTTAGTAGATGAGATCCAGGAGAACGATGAAGTTACCTACGAAGAAGAAAAAGGTAAGAAGGGTATGAACGCGGTGAAGGTTACTAGAATAATGGACTAAAAATCCTTTTTATAGTTTCAGGGAGATCGGCTTTATGAGCCGATCTCTTTTTTTTTCCTTTAAAACTTGTAGCTAAGGCTCAGCACAGCATTACGGGGCTTTTGCGGATTTAAGGTAGACCAGCCACCGCCGAAGTAATGCTTGTCGGTGATGTTATTGAGGTTGAAAGCCACTCTCACCCGGTCGTTGTCATAGAAAATTGAACCGTTCACCACCGTATAAGACGGCAGGGTGAATTTGCCCGTCACCTCGCTGTCAAGCGTATTGTTTTCGCTGGCATAGTTACCTCCCAATCCGAAACCAAGTCCGCGCGCTGAACCAGTCGTAACGCGATAAGTGATCCATGTGTTCGCCAGATTCTTAGGCCCGGCCCAGAAGGGACGCTTCCCGTTCTCCAGCCAGATGTTTCCTTCGTCTCCTTGTGTTACCTCACTGTCGTTAAAGCTGAATCCTAACAGCACATTGAGGCCATCGATCGGGTTCGCCGTGATGTCAAACTCGAGACCCTTGCTCCTCACCGTTCCGCCCTGTGTGCTGAAGCCATATCCGGAAGGCGGTGAAAGCACTACATCACTAACCTCGATGTCATAGTAACTCACGGAGCCTATCAGTCTGTCAGAGAACAAATCAGACTTTACACCCACCTCCCATTGATTGGCATGCTCGGGTCTGAAGGTTTGTGAACCCTGGTAGTCCCCATCCTCATTATACACGGGACCCGGAGCGACGTTCCTGAATCCATTCATATAGTTTCCGAACACCGACAACTTGTCTTGAATGGGCTGATATACGAATCCAAATTTTGGCGAGTAAGCCGTCTGGCTGTAATCGTCGTCGTCGGTAGTTATGTCAGCCTCCGTGTCGAAGTAATCCACCCGCAGACTCGCCATTATCATCAGGCCCGGGGTGATGTTAAGGACATCAGACACGTAAGCGCTATACGCCGCATCCCGGTTGTTCAATATGTATGGCGCCTGAACGGCGAGCAGGTTGTCGATGGAAGATTGTGACAGATAACTTGGTTCTGCCTCTTCACCGGTCACGGGGTCGATGTAATCGATCTCTCCCTGCGGGGTTACGTTGTACACCCACGCCCAGCCCGATCCGCCGTACATCACGTTACGGCGAAAAATATCGATACCGGCGACCACGCGGTTGCGCATCGTACCCAGCTTGAAGTCACCTATGAAGTTCTGTTGAATATCCGTCGTGGTGGTTTGTGATTGTTCGCGGGTGATGTACAGTCCAAAGTCACGGTTGCCATTCTGATTGTCATAGATGTAACTATAGTACCCGTTGGAACGCGTTGAACTTCTGGACAGCACGGTCTGTGACGTCCAGTGATCCGACAGTTTATAGATCATCTGCGCCTGCATGCTGTAACTCGGATTTTTCATCGCGAGGTCATTGCTGTAGAATGAAAGGTCCGTATTGTAGTTCAGATCAGTGAGATCTCTGAACTGCAGCGGTGTCTCCCGTCCCAGGAAAAGCATGGGAGGCGTGGTGCGTTGTTCCATCAGAAACTCGGTAGATACCAGGAATGAAAGCTTCGAATTGACCTTGTACGAGAGAACGGGCGCTACAAAGAAGGCGTTTCTGAAACCCGCATCCTGGAAGCTGTTTTCGGACTGGTACGCTGTATTCACGCGCACGGCTACATCCTCATTGACGGGTGCATTGACATCCGCCGTGATCCGATTCAGGCCAAAGCTTCCGGTTATATAGGATACTTCGCCGCCGAAAGTCGAGTATGGCTTCTTCGTAACCGTGTTGATCAGTCCACCATAAGATACGATAGAGCTTCCGAACAGTGTTCCCGAAGGGCCCTTGATCACTTCGATCTTCTCGATGTTTGAGGGATCCAGGCTTCCGTTAGTGAGTCCAGGCATACCGTTGATGATCGTCGCCTGTGTTTCGAAGCCTCTGAGGGAATAGTAGGATCCGCCATCTCCGCCCCGACCCGTTGTCTCCCACAACTTGAAAATGCCGGGCACGTTCTTCATGGCGTCTTCATAATTTGTCACCACCTGCTCCTTCAATAACTGCGCGGAAACGGTGTTGTAGACCTGGGGATTCTCAATGTTCTTGAGTGGCATCTTGGAGACGTACACGCTTTCGGTAATCAAACGGTCTGACGTAACCACCACCTCCTGCAGCTGCTGACTGTTCTCGCTGATTACGAAATCGGCGGTGGTGTTCTGGCCGCTTTCAACCGCGATCGTCTGCTTTTGCGTTTCTATTCCGACAAAGGATATCACCAGCGTATAGCCACCGGGTGTCACGTTCTTGATTTCGTAGTTACCCTTCTTCCCGGCAACCGCGCCTTTGCTGGTTCCTTCGAGTTTCACGTTCACGAATTCGGCTGGGTTGCCGTCGGAGGTTTTAATTATTCCCGATATACTCCCGGTGGATTGTGCGGAGACGTTAATGGCCCAGGTCAGGAGTAGCAGTGCGTATATATTCTTCATAAATGCCAGAATGTTTCTAAATAGAGGCGGCAAATATGAATTCAGTGAGTTGCAATTCAAACAATTCGGATGGGTTTCAATGCAGAATACCCTGTGGAGGGGTGATGGTATACCATGTAGAGGGTAGGCAGGGAGGCTTGAGAAAGCGGAGGACGACTGCGGCGGGCCCACCGCAAAGACACAAAGGCGCGAAGGATCGCTAAGTTTTTTCGAATGAGGGTTATGAAGCTTTCTGGATACTCTCTTTCAGCAGAGACATGATGTCTTTGGGCTTTCGATGCGTGACTTTCAGTGTGGGCTCCTCCTTCACCTTGCCGCCCTTCGCTTTGGTCTTGATGAACTTCATCAACGCCTGTGTGTACGTATCCTTATACTGCCTGATGTCGAAGGACGAGGATTGCTGATCAATCAGCTTCAGCGCCATCTTTAACTCTCCCGCTTTCGGCTTCGACTTCGGTATCTTAAGTTCGGTGGTCTTCCGGACTTCTTCGGCATATCGGATCTTTTCAAGGAGGAGAATATTCTCGTAAGGGCTCACGACGCACAGGTGTTCTTTGCTTCGCAGTACGAAGCTGCCGACACCAACCTTTTTGCTCTTCTTCAATGCATCGCGTAGTAACACGTAGGCGCGCTCCCCTCCCTTCGCCGGTTCCAGGAAATAGGGAACTTCATAATACACGCTCTCAATTTCGTTTTCGTCAATGAAGGCATCAATGGCTACCGTCTTCGTCTTTTCGGGGCTCGCCTTTTTAAAATCGTCATCGCTCAGGACAACGTAGTCGCCGTTGAGCTTATAACCTTTGACAATATTCTTCCATTCAATGGTCTTTCCTGTGTCTTCGTTCACGCGCTGGTAATGAATACGCGCATGATCTTTTTTGTCAAGCAGATCCAGGTCAATGCTGCTGTCCTGGGATCCACTGAATAGTTTAACCGGGATGTTGACCAGGCCGAAACCTATAGCGCCAGACCAAATTGCTTTCATATAGTTACACTTCAGTTATCGTCCTTCCTTCGTTGTGAAATAAGCCCCATCAAAGAATGTGCCCAACGCGCCGTTCACCGCATGAGCACTGTTTAAGCGGATGTTCAAAACTTTGTTCTCAGATTCGTGCGGAACCAATTCCACAGGCAAGAGCAGGGAAGAAACATAAAAATGAACCCAGGACACATTTTACATATTACTGATAATCAAATATTTAAATACACATATTAGTGTTTCATGTATAACGTAAACTTTT
Source organism: Chryseolinea sp. (assembly GCA_035489615.1). GTDB lineage: Bacteria > Bacteroidota > Bacteroidia > Cytophagales > Cyclobacteriaceae > Chryseolinea. Next base: position 12,897 of record DATHKA010000604.1, on the reverse strand, counting down.
AAGTATATTTATCAAGATTTTAGTTATACATGAAACTATATAATAGGACGGGGTATATCGATAGGATAATTCCTTTCGTCAACAAACAGGTCATCAAAGTGCTCACGGGGCAACGCCGTGTAGGCAAGAGTTGTGTTATGCTGCAGCTGATGGATCATATCCGGGCGACAGACTCCCGCGCAAACATCATTTACATCAACATGGAGCTGGATGAGTTCACTTCCATAAAAACACATACCGACCTCAATGCCTACCTCAAAGGAAGGTTCCCGGCCGAAAGCAGCAACTATTTCTTCATCGACGAAGTTCAGGAAGTCGAATCGTTCGAACGAACGCTGCGAAGCCTGTTGAGCAAGAACGCTTGTGACATCTACTGCACAGGCAGCAATGCCAACATGCTATCCGGTGAACTCGCCACGCACCTTTCAGGACGATATATCTCCTTCGACATACACAGTCTCAGCTATCAAGAGTTTCTCCAGTTTCATCAGTTGAGTGATGAATTCGCCGACGTGATGAAGTATCTGCGCTTTGGTGGCATGCCCTTCCTCGCTAACATCGGACTGGCTGATGAGAGCCCCTTCGAATACCTGCGTAATGTCTACTCAACCGTTCTTCTCAAAGACGTGGTTGCCCGTGAAAACATTCGCCATGTTTCCTTTCTCGAAAACCTCGTCGCTTACCTGGCCAATAACACGGGCAGTCTGTTCTCAGCCAATAACATCAGCAAGTATCTCAAGTCTCAGCGCGTGGACATGTCGCCCCAGCTGACACTCAACTACCTGAAAGCTCTGGGCAACGCCTACCTGATACACAAAGTGTCTCGCGCGGAGATCGGCGGACTGAAGATCTTCGAGATCGGCGAAAAGTATTACTTCGAAGACCTGGGGTTGCGCAATGCCATTGTGGGCTTTAACCAGCGCGCAGACTTGCACAAGCTCCTGGAAAATGTGATCTATCTCCACCTCCTGAGGCAAGGATACCAGGTCTATGTGGGAAAATTAGATGACACGGAGATCGACTTCGTGGGAATAAGAGAGCGCAGCAGGATCTATGTGCAAGCCTGCCTGACGCTGGACAACGATGAGGCTACTGCCAGGCGTGAATTCGGGAATCTGCTGAAGATCGAAGACAATTATCCAAAATACGTCGTTACATTAAACGACCTGTCGACCGGAACGAGCAGCGAGGGCATTATACATTTGAACCTGCGGGAGTTTTTCGATCTGTCCTGACCGTGGTTCTCGGAGAAGGCGCAAAGGGAGCAGAGTATTTTTAACCGCAAAGACGCAAGGACGCAAAGTTTGCGCAAAGACTTTTTTTAACAGCATTTCATTGTACAGTGATACATGGCTTCTCACTTCACTATGAGCACGTTAAAAAAAACTTTGCGCAAACTTTGCGTCCTTGCGTCTTTGCGGTTAAAAATACTTTGCTTCCTTTGCATCTTCGCTATCGACACTTCTCTTTTAAACCGCGCTCACCCGAATGTGAGAATGAAAAGCCTCCTGCACCTCCTCGATTTCTCCTGATACATCATTTGCTGGACGGTAACGGGGCATTACAAAATCATCGCTACTATTGAAGACGAACCAATCGACAAGATTCCCATGATCAAACTCAGCCATCTCATTCCGGCAATGCTCCTGCAACTGGCTGTGCTGTCTGCGACAGCACAGAACCAGGAAAAAGATATCATGAAAAATCGCCAGGGCGACCTGATCGTGAACGCTAAGCCGGGTGCTACGGTCATCGTCGAGCAACTACGGCACGAGTTCTGGTTCGGCTGTGCCATCAGCAACGGATTTGTCGACGGCACGATGCCGGCGGCCGACCGAGCCCAGTACAACGAAAAGTTCCTGCAGAACTTCAATTCGGCGGTCACCGAAAATGCCGTGAAGTGGCTCAGCATGGAACGGGAAAAGGGTAAAGTCAACTATGCCGTCGTCGACAGCATACTCGCCTGGACCGACAGGAATCATATTCCCCTGCGCGGCCATAACCTCTACTGGGGCATCGATAAGTTCGTCCAGCCCTGGCTGAAAGAGATGTCGAATGAGGAGCTTCGCGCCACGCTCCAGCGCAGGGCCGAGACCGTAACCAGTCGCTATCGCGGGCGATTCGCCGAGTACGACCTGAACAACGAAATGGTACACGGAAACTTCTATGAGGACCGGCTCGGACCCGGTATCACCAAAGACATGGCCACCTGGGCGCACAACGGTGACCCTGGTGCAAAGCTCTTCCTGAACGACTACGACATTACCACCGGCAATAAGCTACCCGAATACATGGCACAGATACGGTCGCTGCTCAAGCAGGGCGTGCCGGTCGCCGGCATCGGCGTGCAGGGCCACCTCCATGCCGAGACGTTCGACCGAAAGGAGCTCAAACGATCGCTCGATTCGCTGGCGATCTTCAAGCTGCCTATTCGCATTACCGAGTTCAACGTACCCGGACAACGGTCGCGGTACTACAAGGAAAAGATCCTCACGATGACACCCGAGGCGGAGGCAGAAAAGGCAAAGGAACTCACCGACTTCTACCGGATCTGTTTTGCCCATCCTGCCGTCGGAGGCATTATCATGTGGGGATTTTGGGAGGGGGCAAACTGGATACCGGTTTCGTCACTGTATCATAAGGACTGGTCGCCAACGCCGGCGGCTGAGGCGTATCAGAAACTTCTTTTCAAGGAATGGTGGACAAAGGAAACGGGGAAGGTGGGCAAGGATGGCAAGTACCAGGTGAAGGCTTTCTATGGGAAGTACAGAGTCACGGTGAACGGAATTTCTCAGGAAGTGGAACTAAAAAAGGCAGACGGGAAAGTACAGGTTAAGGTGTAGCCAGCCGGTTGTGATGGAAGGAGAGTTCGCAGAGGTTGCAGGGAGGAAATCCATTGGACACGGAGCTTTGGGAGCCTCTTAACGCTCCCCTATCTAGCTTTTACCTTCATCTAGCTTTTCGTCTTCGGGAATAATCTGACGTCGGTCAACTCTCCCATCGAGAGGCTGACCATCTTTGCGCTGTCGCGCAGTTTGCTGAAGTGCGCAATAATTCGTGCAAGCCCTTGCATACTTTGCTCCGGATAGGATCCGAAATTATGGGGATGCCACCATAGGTGGTACACCTCGTTGTTAGCAGCTGCACGGTCCATTTCGGCGCAGATACGAGCGATCTTCATCGTATTCAGGAAGAGTTCCTTGGGGTTGTATGGACGAAGTAGCCGGCTCGCGGGGATGCACACAGGCATTCCCGGGCGAACGTCGAGGCTATCCAGTTGGTAAGTATTCTGCCGGCCCACAGGAAAGTAGGCATCGAGTCCGCGATTGAGGCGCTTCCAGTAAGACTCGTGTTGTGTGCTTTGGATGTTCCAGAACCAGTCGCGGGGATTGTCGCGGACGGAGGTGAAGCCTTCCTCGAAACAAACGCGCAGGTAGTCTTCGTTGAACTGATTTCGCGGGAAGACCAGTGACCTGAGCTTTTGATTGTAGCGGCCGGCAGCCTTCTGCGCCGCGCGCAAGTCGTCGCGGAACTGGTCGAGGGTTTGTCCGGCTTCGTTGCAGTAGTAGTGAGCAAAGGTATGGGACGCGAGTTCCTGGTGTGGGGTGGCGATTATCTGGCCAATGAGGGAATCGGCATAGTGCAATGGATCTGAGGCTTCAGAGTCGCCTATGCCATGTTCGTCAATGAAGTGATAGGCTGACAGCCTTTGCTGGCGATACGTCGGTCTGGTGGCCGGAAAATGCGCCTGCAGCTGTGGTCGTGATTGGTGGAACAGCATCCCTACCGTTGCCCAGGTAACGTGAACTTCCTGTTTGACGAACAGGTCGAGCATGCGCGGGATAACGGCACGGGTATTGGCAAAGTATTGTTGGTATTGGGCGACGGGCCATTTTTCGAAGCCACCCCAGTGGAGTTCGAAGTCAAGCGAGATGATGAAGGCGGCTTTATGTGGGACCAAGTAAAATCAGAATTCCTCAAAATTAGCGATAAAACTGTTGCTGTGTAGGGTGAAACAATTGTGCATGGCCCATTGCGAATTATCCTGCGCGCCTGAGCAGATGGTCCTCTTCCTCTGCCTCATCGGGGAGTTCGCCCCTCCTCTTCCAATACGACTTATCAACCAGATAGAAGATCATGCAAAAATATGGGATGGCTGCAGGATAGGCATAGTGTTCCGAAATCAAAAGAAGCATCAGAGAATACAGAAATAAGGCCGGCAGGAAGTATGATTTTGCTGTACCGTAGTAAGAAGGCCTTAGGCCTTTGAGGTTGACAAAAATAATGTTCAAGACGTATAAAATGCCGAACGTACTCAGCGGCGAAATAAGTCCCACGTCTCCCTTAAAGTAGCCGAGGTTTTCTCCCAGGCCGGCAATCTCCTTTCCATAATCGGAATTCATGTGCTCGGCGCCATTTCCAAACAATACCGTAGTCCAGTGGGGCCAGTATTCGAAAAGAAAATATTTAGCAGAATAGATCCTGATATTGTCCTTAGCCAGCTGCTCACTGGTTAATTCAATATAACTTCCTAAGAGGGCGTCAAGATTCAGCAGCAACAAAATGAAACCAATAGCCATTACAGACAAGGCTACATACTTGGCCCTTCCGGGTTGCATCACGGAGATGATCACCATACAGATTACAACCGCCAGCGCGACCTGGCGCGTGGTATAACAATAGAATCCTACCAGGCCAATAATAACTATTAAAAGTGATTGCCACTTCCAGTTAACCAGGAAGCTGTTGTAATAATAGATAACGATGAATGTTCCAAACAGATGAGGATCGAGCATGAACCTGTAAAGGCCCGCACGGAAAAAGTCGCCGCTGGTGATTGCATCGCGCGTATAGAACCAATAGTAAGGAAAGGTAAACTGTTGAATAATGGTGAGAAGCGCCCACACCACACCCACAATCGTCATCCAGGTAATGACAAACTTCCGGGGAACCTTGAAGATGTGTAAGACAAAATAGAGCAGCCAGGCAAAGTTCGTTCGCAATATGGAAAAGGAAAGCCAAAACGACTGGTTGTGAAAAATCGCCGCAGGAATCATACTTACCAGCGGCAGTAACAAAAACAAAAGTACATTGAAGCGGAACTGCATTCTTTCTTCATCAATTGCGTGATAGTGCATCGCGACCACAATGACGAGCGCCAGCGCGGAAAGAAACTCGCAGATATCAAACACCACATCGGGCAATCCATGGAACGACCACATCCGACTGCCGGTCTGCGTTACGAAGATGACAAATAGAAAAATCCAGGTTGAGCCGCTACGATTCTTCATGCTGCCTAAGCTTTGCTGCTACTCCCCTCGCGCATCAGCATCGAATCCCTGATTCTCAACTTATCTCTCAGCCTGATTACGGGCAATTCGAAATATTTATACATCAAGATCGACAGCGCAATGACCAGGAGCCAAAACAAACTGAAGCTGCACAAAACGGACACATATCTTGAGCTGAAAATGTCCGACCAGGGTATTTTACCAATAATCAGGACCTGAACCAGCGAGAGGTTTATTAAATACATCGAATACGATACGAGGCTAATATAGGTGACACCCTTGTAGACCGCACCCGCTCCCTGTTTAACCGAGTCAAGAAAAGGCAGCAGTGCCACGGCTCCGATTGATACTATTGAAAATGAGAACACGCAGTTGTAAAGACTGTTGAAAGAAGCGAATTGCGGCACAACAAACTTATTCACCATGAAAATGGCAACACCTGCTATGAGCAACTTAACCTTGTGTTTCATCCATATTCCCTGGTGATAATGTTTGAGATGCGCGGCAATTACGCCATACATCAAACTATCGAGCCGCGTGAATACTTGCTTTCTAAAGAGGACATCCCAATCTCCTTCAGCAGCGATCACAATCCATTCGAATCTCTGATATCTGAAATAAGTAACACTCACCAGCACGGTTATGGCTACCCATATCATCGCCTTTCTTGGCGTTAACTTAAATGCATAAATAAGTAGAAAAACAGTTGATGGTATGATGAGGTAAAACCATTCTTCCACGCTAAGGCTCCAGGCTTCCGGAAAGAAAGCAGGATGGGGTGAAATCAAGTTTTGTGAAAATAAAACGTAGCGCCACACAAGTCCCAAATTGGCTTCGTCGCCCATGAAATATTGAATCGCTAGTAAAAGAAGCAGAATAAGAAAGTAACTGGGCAGTGTCCTGAGCCATCGCCTCATCCAAAAGTCCAGCAAAGAGTACTTGTCTATTGGACCGTGGAGCTCCCTTAACAAGATACCGCCAATCAAAAAGCCGCTTAATACAAAAAAGATCGATACACCATCAAATACGAATAGGTTCGTAATCCTGTTAGCCACGGGCGGTAACAGGTTGCCACTGTGTTCCAGCACTACAAACAGAATTGCCGCTGCCCTAAGAATGTCAAGTCCGTAAGTTCTATTCGGATTGACGTCTAATTCAAAGACATTTTTCATCCTGGAGCGGCTTATTCACAAAATGACACCTTCAAATCTGAGGGGTCATTTCTCCTGGTAATAGTACGACAAGTGCGACACACCAACAACATCCACCGGAATCAGATTCTCTCTTTACACCAGGTACGTTGGTCATAGCGAACAGGACCATTCTCAGGGAGCCCGAAGACGATTGCAAATGCATACATCAGGAAAAATAAAATGCAACTGTCGTATCAACCCCGCGCGCAAACGAGCTAATTTTATCCATTGAGTTGACAAACAAAATAGGGTTGTCTTGCCCTTTGTCCCTAAACACATAGCCATTTGCCCCGCGTTATTTCTGATACCTGGTACTCGCATCACATTCGGCCGGAGATTGTTGATTTCGAAAAATCGTTCCTCACAGAGTATCCGGCTTTCATTAAACTCCTGGCAACGCGGAGTGCGCTCGTAAAAAACTTTCTGTTCTTTTGGTCAAGCCGTTCGTTTGACAGGGTCTTGATATCCATCGCCAATCCGGGAGTATATTACTTCATCCTTTTTGAGTGGATTTTCTCCAGGCGCAGATCGCGCCTGCTCGTCCTGGAATTTATCAGGGCCATACCCTATTCATCGATCATGAGGAAAGTATATCCCGCCTGGTCCCGGCTTTTTCTCCAGCCAGCCTTGGCCAAAACCTTGTGCAAGGCGCAGGTACTAACCACGTATGAAGTAAGTTCCTACGCACAAAAATTCAACGTGCCGATCGAAAAGCTGCATTACATTCCATGGCCGCTTCATTATGATATCGAACGAACGGCCGAGGCAATTAAATCAACGGATGCCAGTTCTCTCCTGGTCGACGGAAAACCATTCGTTATGGTAAGCGGGTTAAACAACGTGGATTGGGATACCGTGATCAAAGCTGCCCGGACTGGTGGGTGGACGCTGCTGGCCGTCTGTTCGAAGAAGCACAGGAGCTTCATTGAAATATTAGCAGAAGGCGATCCCAACATCATTATTGTAAACAACATCAGTCAATATGAACACGCCCAGTATGTAAAAGGGGCAACTGTCTTTGTCATCTCTCTGTTGGAATATCATGTGAGTGTGGGTCAGATCCGGTTTATGAATTCGATTGAGAATGGCGTGCCTGTCGTGGTCTCGGATGTTGTTGGTTTGCGCGACTATGCCGTGGACCAGGTGAATGCCCTCATCGTTCCGCCCTACAACCCAAAGGAACTTCAAGCGGCTGTTGACAAGCTGCTGAGTGACTCAGACCTGAGAAGTAAGCTCGTAAAGTCTGCTAAAAATTTCATGCCTGAGAAGACGTTCAGCAATTATATGGCTGATATCTCAAGCTTTGCGTTCAGCTAGGGTTCCTTAACGTGGTAGCTATTTGGGCTCCACTGCCAGAACCGACATTAGCAATCGTTCCCTTGCCTCTTGTGCTGCAATAGGAGAATACCTGCTCAATGCGTCGCGTGCTCACCAGGTAAATCAGCGTGGGATATCCGTGAGCCCGCTGATGGTTTTTGCCAGCGTCCTGGCAAGAATGTCAATACTCAGCTCACGCTTGTCTATTGAAGCGATTGTTGCTGTCATTTGTCCTCTCAAGGCTGGTTCCTCTACCATGCGCTTGATGGCCCGGTACCAACCGTCTTCATCGCCCTCGTCAACATATAAGCCAATGCCAGCTTTTTCGATATCTAAATCGATATTCAAATTTCTTGTCATGATTACGGGCTTTCCAATAACAAGCGCCTCCAGCAAACTGGTATAACCCAACATACCGGGAGCTCCTGGTAAAATGGGAATGAGAATGAACTGAGCACGCACCTGATCCTTGCAGATATCTTCATACGGAAACTCGCCGCTTAGCAGTTCTACATGAGGCGGTATATCACGCTCCCGGGGATAAGACTCCGGCTTGCAATATATCTTTAAAGGGAATTCAAATCTCCTGGCTGCCCGAACGAGTATATCAAAGTCTCTCCACGAGTTTCCAGCCGAAATGGCAAAAGGAACAGCGGCAACGTCCGTGCGATCAAATCTCGTAAAGTAATCCATGTCGAAGCCCCATTGTGAGCTGACAAAATGCCGCTGGCAGTATGCTTCATCAAATGCATATCCCTTCTCGATCTCCTGCCGTATCCGGTTGCTGAAAAAAATTATTCTGTCATATTGCTGAATGAGCCTCTTCGCAACGGCTCTTTTCCAGGGCGATTTACTCACCTGTCCGAGGAGTGGCAAATGAACGAGGATGATCAACGGTTTTCGGATCAGTCCAAGCGTCTTTAGCAACACGAGAAGTTTCGTATTCGTCGCGGCATAGGGTGCGTAAATGGCATCGCACTTTCGAAGCAGGAACAGGCTTCTCAATTGCTGATCGAGAAACTCAATTTGACACCAATTGCCGATCCTGTTGATCCACGCATATTTAACCAACTTCGGAATAATGAGTTCGACGCTATAGTCTCTCTCCAATTCAAATCCGCCGAACATATGATGGCTGGGCAATTGGCCTGACTCCCGTCTGGCACGGACCATTTGCATATCGTACGAATTAACGAGCAAAATCCTGGTCCTTGAGCGCTTCGGCATTACTGGCAAAAATCAGGGGCGAATATAACCCAATCCAGGGCTACTACCATCCTGTCCATACCGCCAAGGCTACCGGTTGGCGACGGTAGAACCAAAAAATCTGGCTAGTGAACTGGCACCTGAAATTTTAGTGTGTTTCAGTTTCAATATGGGATTTTCAAGATAAGTCCATGATGCCCAGGCAAGCAAACATGACGTCACGTACACGGCTACCGCATAGCCATAACTATCCCGAAGACCCAGCTCAACAAAAACACCAATCACCAGGCCATGAAAAATATAGACGCCGTAGGAAATGTCATTACCGCGCAATATCCTGTGTGAGAGTCCTGTTAAAGTGTAGGCAAGAGATATGGTAGTGACTCCCAACATGAGCTTTAAGACAATGCCGGAAGCTGGTGTAAGCGGCATCACAAATGATGTGGCGATGAAAGCAATGGTCCACCACAAACCCTTTCCCTCGATAAAGGGCGACGAATGAACGGTCAGTCGACGCAAGAGCACACCAAAGAGAAACAAGTAGAAATGGGGTACGAATGAATAACGGATAAGCTTTTGAATGGTCGTTTCACCACTGACACCCTCGGCCGGGTAACTCGCCGTGAAGAGATAGGCCATGATAACGAACGCCACAAAGAGACTGGCAATCACCAGCGTCGTTGTTTTCCCTGCCAGGAGCTTACTCCCTATCCAATACACTATGGGAATCAATACATAGAACTGCAGTTCCACAGGTATGGTCCAAAGACTGCCATTGTACGATCCAAATCCATATCCCTTGAGAAATTCCGGCGTGTAAATAACGCCAACGAATTGACTAAACAGCCATGGGATTGTCTGGTAATTGAAAAAGTTGATCTTTCCGACGACATAAATAACCGGTATCGTAATCAAGATGCACAACCAGAGCGCAGGATAAATTCTGAATGCCCGTTTGATGAAATAACTACTGACGTTGTTGCTGCGTTCGAAAGATGCCGAGATAAGAAATCCACTAATCACAAAGAACATGGGCACACCAAGAAAAAAGAACTTATGTGAACAAAGAGGTTGTCCTCAAGCTCAAGATGAAACACGCAGTGTGTTATAACTACCTGCGTGGCAGCAAAAATCCGTAGCAGATCGAAATTGTTTTCCTTGAACCTGGCATCCATGCTTATTGAAAATAGCAGGGCGTTAACATGATTTTATGAACGATCCTCCACACTCATGTAGACCGCATTTCGAACGAGGGATGATCTGAAAGCGCTGTATGGTGATTGAGGTCTTTTCTTAGTGCCGTAATGAGTTCACCAGCGGCGAATTCACCGATCGAATGCAGCGGCTTAAGGCCAGTCGTGGCAAATAATTTCAGCTTTTCGAACAACTCATCTTCGTCGTATGCCGCATGCACATACCCTAGTTTTTCAAGTGCCTTGGCGGTATCCCATTGGTGGTCGTTCCGCTGTTCGCCATACTTTGCCAGTCTCGGCAGAATGATAATAGGTTTGTACTCTACCAGCGCATTAATAATTGTGCCCATACCTGCGTGAGCAATGATCATTCTGGATTTGCGGAAGTGTTCATGGAATTCCGAGTATGGCATGAAGGCTGAGGTCTTCATGTTGACGGGTGCATACTTTCCGTCAGTAGCTATTTGCGCCACAATCGGATCATCGAAATACTCTGCTGCACGATCAACCGTGCGAATAAGTCGGTCAAATGGTCCTTGTGTTCCGATAGTGACAAAAATCATGTCAATACGTTTCCTTTGTAGATAATTTTAGAGGTTGACAAATGAGGCCATTGCGTATAGAATTTGTGAACAAAATTCAAGGCAATCTTTCCACTCATCGATATCCGTTCAACGTTTGCTATACTGTCGATCCAAATAGTATTCGCCCCTACAAGACGGCCGGCAATGACTCCCATAAGGCCGGGAGCCGCTCCTGTACTGATAATCATCTTGGGTCTCTGCCTCACAATGATCAACATCACACAAAAGGCCATGTAAATCAGCCGCATCTTGTTCCACCGGCTGGCATCCGGAACGTCAAAGAATTGATGACCGGGAACTGAATCTCCGAAACTTCTGTCCGTCGATATAAAGACCAAATTCTTTCCGTGAAAGGCTGGCATGAGTCTTAACAACTCTATCCAATGACCTCCTGCAGATGCAATCGCTATTACTTTCATTATCGACAAACAGGCTGGGTCTGGGTAAGTCTACACAACAAGCACCATTATATCCAACTAGATACTAGATGCATTATTGACAAAGTAAGGCATCGCCCCTGGATAATCAAATACCTTTAGCAAAGTTTTGTGTTATAATTATATACCATTCTCGCTACGGTAAGGCCACACCTTAAAGTATCGATTGAAGTGAAGGTGATGAACCCCGTGAGCTTGTCGTTCACGTCTCATGCCATCTTCAATGTAAACGATTTCGAAATCGTTTGAAACAAAACCACGATCACAACTTATCTGGCGAAACAACCATTTTCCACAATAGGCATTGATGAAATGCACATCATCAATCGCCTCCCAACGTCTTCGTTCGCCCATTCGTCCTATTCTTCGGGTCCTCGGTTCAGCATCGACGCATACAGGTCTTCCAACTTTGGAATCACTGAAGACGCATAGTATGGCGTTACAATCCGAAGAGATTCCTTGCCCATTTGAACCCGGAGCACCGGGTTCCCGACAAGTTGCTGGATCCTTTCCGCCAGCGTGGTTATATCGCCGGGTGCAATAACAAATCCATTGACGCGGTCATGAACCACTTCGGGAATTCCACCAACGTTTGTGGAAATAACAGGAAGGCCGTAGCTCATTGCTTCGAGAATAGAAATCGGCAACCCTTCGTTATAAGAAGGAAGGACGTACACATCTGCTTCACCGAGTAACGAGTCTTTGTGAATACCCGATACCCAACCCTCAAAACTCACGATCTCCTGCAGTCCATGCCTGTCAACCAGATTGGATAAACGCCCGGTGTCTCCCTTCCCGCCAATTCGAAGCCTCAACAGTCCCGAAAAGTATTCCTTCTTCACGGCAATTGCCTCGATAAGATCAAATATCCCTTTTCGTTCGCCGATCTCGCCCAAAAACAACATTTGCAACTTTGCTGTCTGCTTTACGGTGGGCGGAGGTACCGGTTGATCAACAATGTTCTCAAGCACCTCTACCATGGTATTGTCGAAGTTCGATCTGAAAAAGGTCTCCCATTGCCTGGACAGGCAGATCACCATATCGCATTCATTTATACAAGACCGGACCAAACGCCTGACCAGCGAATTGCTGTTCTCGTAAAACAAATGGAATTCGGCTCCATGACTGTGGAAAACCACCTTCTTCCTAAATATTCGTCGGGCGATTAGCAGCACGAGATACTTCCTGAAGAATGAGCCTCTTTCGGCGACATGCATATGCACCACCTTGATATCGCGATCCAACATCAAGGTTGCTAACAACGGTGCCAGGCCCGAAGCAAATTGAAATACATTGAGCCACTTACCCCAATGTGGATTATAGGTCGCGACAAATTTAAAGCCCGTAAAATGTCCCGCATACGTCTTGATGACGCTGGAAATGCCACCGCGTGGGTCCTTATACGTTTGGCCAACCGTGAGAACGGCCCTGGATATGGTTTCTGACATCATTGTCAACTGCTGCTTTGCCGGGAGCCCGTAAACGATTTGACAGAAGCGGGGTTTCCCGCGATGACGCAATTTGCAGACACACTCTTCACAACAATGGAACCGCTACCGATCCGGACATTGTCACCGATCGTAATGTCACCGATGACACATGCGTTACACCCTACATCCACATGGTTACCAATCCGAGGACATTCGCTCATGGTTCCATCAGCCATCTGCTTGTTG
>DATHKA010000603.1:0-17337 GCA_035489615.1 Chryseolinea sp. | reverse complement strand
TCATGCGTGCCGAAGAACTTCACGGGCACGTGATCCTGTACTCCTATTGGCTGTCATCGTCAGCGCTCGCACTCACTTTTGTTTCTTCGAAACGCCTCCGCATAACGGCGGTGTCACGCGCCCACGGCGGCGATGTATACGAGTATCGAAACACAAACCAGTACCTTCCCTTTCGACGAACTTTAATTCACCAACTCGACCGGGTATTCGCCATATCAGAGGACGCAGCAGCGCACCTCCGCCGACAGGGAAACGAGGCCGACAGCCACAAGGTTCAGGTTGCCCGCCTCGGCACAGCACCCTCCGCCATCTCGCCAACGAAAACGGGAAAGCGGCTGACGCTGGTAAGTTGTGCGTTCATCGTTGCCGTGAAACGCGTGCATCTACTGGTCGATGCATTGCAACAAATTGACCACCTCGACATTCATTGGATTCACCTGGGAGACGGACCGCTGGCGGAGTCGATCACCAGGCGCGCCAAAGAACGGCTGGGTGGCAAGAGTAACCTCACCTATCAGTTCACCGGCGCGCGCACAAACGACGAGCTCATGCAGTTCTATCGCGAAACGTATGTTGATGTTTTTGTGAATACCAGTTCCGCGGAAGGCATACCGGTCACCATCATGGAAGCTCAGTCTTTCGGCATTCCGGTAGTTGCCCCCAGGGTTGGCGGCATACCGGAAATCGTTTCCGAGCAAACAGGCCGGCTGTTCGAAGCAGACGCATCTCCCCTCGCCATTGCAAACCTGATCTCCGAAATCCTGCAACTGCCGCCAGCTGACGTTAAGGCTATGCGCCAGCACGCCTTTCAAAACTGGAAGACCCACTATAACGCCGACAGGAATTTCTCTACTTTTGTCGCTGAAATTGAAAAGCTGTAAATGACGTTCGACGAAGAAACGTGGCGATACCTGCGTGGTGAGAAGTTCAGCAACCGTATTGATGTAGCCTTGCGCTATAAAGAGCCGGTCCCCAATCGCGTGACATTCCTCACGGACATGTCGCGTGGCAAAAAAATCGTGCACCTGGGTTGTCTCGATCACAAGCCTTTGATCGCCGACAAGATTGCGCGCAAGCAGTGGCTGCACAAAGAGCTCACCGACGTATCCAAGGCCTGCATCGGTGTCGATATCGATGAAGACACCCTCCACTATGTGGAGTCGACCTTTGGCTATACTAACATTGTACTCGGCAATTTTACCACCGACAAGTTTGAAAAGATCAGCGGCAATACCTGGGATTATGCAATCCTCGGCGAGTTGTTAGAGCATATTGACAATCCGGTACAATTCTTATCCGCCATTCGGGCCAACTATGCCGGTACCATCGACCGAATCGTGGTAACCGTACCCAATGCCTGGACGCGCATTACGATGAAGATGGCACAATCGTCCGTTGAGATGATCAATTCCGATCACCGGTATTGGTTTACTCCCTATACACTTGCGAAAGTTCTCTACCAGGCAGGGATGGTGACCGAGGAGATTAAGTTTGCGAATCGCATTCCTCTGGACCCCTTCGACCTCATTAAAAGCAAAATTGCCGGCCTTGTAGGGAGCAAACCTTCCTACGATTTTACCTATGCCTCGTCGATTATCGCGATCGCCCGATTAAGTGCCTGACAGGCTCACTCGTCCTTCCTGCTCTCAAATGGATTCACCCACTTCAACTCATTCCGGTACGTCCACGCCAGCAATCCAACGCAAACGATTAAATAAATGGCGTGTGCCACCCAGCCCAATGCCGGTCGAATGAACGGTTCAACGACCACGATCAGCAATAGCAGCAATGTCGGGGCGACTATGATCTTGAATGCGTTGAAACGGTAAACAAACCTTCCCTTCATGAATCGTTTCAGTAGAAAAACCTCCAATGCGGCACTCACCAACGATGCGGCTACTGCACCGTAGACCTGCATGCTTTGCATCAGCAGGATCATTAACGCAATTTTTACTCCCACAATCACCAGGTAAATGATGGGCAATGGGCGCGTGTATTTGAGGGTATTGTAAGGTATGGCAAAATACAGGCGCATCACTTTGAACAAATAGATCACGGCCACATAAGGAATGTACTGAACGGCCTCCGCATAGGCGGCCTTGTTCGAAAACAGCTTCAGCATAAACACCTTGATAGCAATTGGAAATGCGAAGATGCTTCCGGTAACCAGCAGCATCACCACGGCGATGAGGCCATGATAGTAGCGATTGATAACTTCTGCACCCCGCTGATCGGTCTTTCCCATTAACTGCGATACGACCCGCGGATAAAAAGCGCTTTGCAAACTATTCATCAACAGCTCGATTGGCAAAAGACATTTCAACGCGACGTCGTACACGCCCACGTCGGCCAGCGTGAGGTACAATAACATCACGACGCGGTCGAACTGGTTGATGAACCATTGTTGAAGCTGATAAATAAAGGCATACACATTAAAACTGAAGCTGCTGCGAAGCCATTGAAAATTGAATCGAAGGCCAAACTCCCGGAATATGCGCCACAACACCCAGAGAAATGGCAGGAACGCCCCCAGCATCCGGCCGTACAACGGGCCTGCCAGCGAATGCGGATGCCATCGCATGCCGATAAGCGTAAACACAACGATAAGGGAAAGTACCAGCACATTCGACCACAGAAACGTTTCTGGTTTCTCGCGTGTCTGCAATAAACTGCTGTGAACTTTGAACACAGCCAGAAAAACTCCGGCGCCTACAGAGGCCAGTCCAAATGGGTAGAACGATATATTCTGACCGGGAAGTGCCAGGCGAAAAATCAACTCACCGGCCAGCGATAACAGGATGGCAACACCCACACCAGAAATGAGCATAAAGACAAACGCAGAACTGATAAAGTCCGCCAGCTTGGTTGGCTCGTTCTTGTACTCGTGATAATGTACGTAAATAGAGGAGTCGAAACTGAAGGTGATGAGTATCTGCACCAGGGTGATGAATACGAGATAAATGCTCAGCGCACCATATGCCTCCACGGAAAGATGATAGACGTAGAGGGGAAACAGGATCAACGCACTGGCCATGGGTAAAATGCCCGCGAGCGTATATATCAGTGAACTCTTGAGGAAGCGCTTGCTGATCAAAAGTTGAAAGTTGAGCGTTGAAAATTGAAAATTGTTTTGCGTGTCAGCATAGGATGCATCGCCAAGGTGAATATTTCATTTCAGGTTTGTGCCAGTAAATTCGCCAATTCTCCGGTGACGGCTCGGCGCGAGTAACGATCCGTCTTTGATCGATGCAATGCCGTTCGGTCTTGTTGCCAGTTGCTGTACGAGCGCAACAGAGCCGACATGACACGTTCAGTCTCCGTCCCATCAATCATTTCCCCTGTCCCGCTTTCCCGAAGCAAACCCGCAGCATCACCTTGCTCAGGTCCAATACCCAATATCGGTAAACCAGTGGCTATGTATTCAAAGAGTTTGCCCGGCATGTATCCTTCTGCATCCTTGTAGCCGGTTAGTATCAACAACAAAAGGCTCGATGAACCGTAGAGGCCGATCAGGGCGCTATGCGGTACTGGTTGTGTGAACGTGGTCGCGGCCAGCACGTCCGGAAGGGTCGTCACAAATTCTCTGACTTGTGGATGCACGTCGCCTACGAAGTGAAGCAATACGTCGCGTCGGAATGCTGCATCGTTGTGCATGACCATCGCTAACGCCTGAATGAATGGTCGCGGATCGCACTTTTCATTGATCGTGCCGACGTGGCGGATCATGAACTTCGCTGAACGCAACACGTGAAGATCGTGGAAATCAGCTTCGTCGAAACCATTCGTCAACAGGGTAACCTCCCGTCCCGACAGCGCAGCAAACTGGCGCTGGTAAAACGGCGTGATCGTAAGGATGCGATCGCATCGCTGCAAGACCTTTCGCTCGGCCTTGCGATGTGCTGCCCTGGCGCGATGGCCAACGCCCAGGCTATCCAAAAATCCCCATTCACTCCAAGGGTCGCGAAAGTCGGCAAACCAGGTAATGTGAGGATTCTTACTCTTCAATTGGTAGCCGATCAAATGAATGCTGTGCGGCGGTCCGGTCGTGATTACGTGTTCAATGCCATGCGCTCGAAGGTAATCGTGCAGAAATATCGATGAAGGCTTCACCCAGAATACCCGGGGATCGGGTACCAGCAGGTTCGCGCGGACCCACGTGCTCAGGTGCTGAAACACGGTGCGCCGCTTTGTCGACACCATGGCTGTGCCTGTGGCTCCTGCCCGCTTTTTGCCATCGAAGACAGAAGACAGTTTCAGAAATGCATCGTACGGCTCCCATATCGGATAACGGATCACTTCGGCTTCCGGTGGCACATCCATCACCAGCGATTCGTCCCGAATCGCGTAAGAAGGATTCTCGGGTGTAAAGACATAGGGCTTCCACCCGAACTGTGGCAAATACTTGACGAACTTCAACCAACGCTGAACACCGCTTCCACCGCTGGGCGGCCAATAGTAGGCAATGATGAGAACCTTTTGCGATGTATCCATGGGTCGTTCACCGTGAAGCGACGTCAATAATATCGTTTATGTTGGCGGGATGCAACCAGATCATTTCAGGATCCCGCTTAAACCAGGTGAGCTGGCGCTTGGCATACTGACGCGAATGCTGCTTCAGCAGGCGAATGGCTTCCTGCCGATCGTACTTCCCTTCGATAAAATCAAAGACCTCCCGGTAGCCCACCGTTTGCAGGGCGTGGTGACTACGAAACGGATAAAGAGATGCCGCCTCATCAAAGAGACCGTCTTCAATCATCCTGTCCATTCGCAAGTCGATGCGATCATAGAGTTCCTGCCGGGGCAAGTCCAGGCCGATCTTGACAATGCTGAAGTCGTGCGTCCGGCTCTTGCGTTGTTGAAAACTGGTGATCGATTGGCCCGTGCCCATTACCACCTCAAGGGCGCGCATAAGGCGTTGTGGGTTGCGCGTATCGATCTTTGAATAATGGGCAGGGTCCAGCGCTTTCATTTTCTCCTGCAAAACTTCCAGGCCGCCCAGTTCATAGGCCGACCGCAGTCCTTGGCGGATGGCTGGGTCGATATCCGGAATGTCGTCGAACCCCTCCAGAACTGCCTTTATGTAGAGACCGGAGCCTCCACAAAGGACTACATAACTGTGCCTTTCGAACAGGTGATGAATGCACACCAGCGCATCGGTACCATAGGTCGCAGCATCATAAGGTTGTGTAATCGAATGAGAATCGATGAAATGATGAGGTGCCGCTTGAAGTTCGTCGGCAGTTGGCTTGGCTGTTCCGATCGTCATTTCCCTAAAGAATTGTCGTGCATCGGCAGATACGATATGACAGTTCAATTGCCGGGCGAGCATAATTGCCACGCTCGTTTTTCCCACTGCGGTGGGGCCAGCAACCACGACCAGTTTCTTCCGATTCTCCATCGGGAGCCAAATTTAACAGGCCTTTTACTACTTGGGCGGTTTTCGCTATCTTTCGCACTGGAAAACCACACGATAGATGATTAAGTATACGGTTCAGTTTCTCACTAAGTTGGAGGACATGCTTGCGGAATCGGACTACACGCTCCGCTACGAAAAGGGGAACTTTAAGTCGGGATACTGCCTGCTGAAGGAGCAGAAGATCATCATCGTCAACAAGTTCTATACGACAGAAGGCAAGATCAACGCGCTCTTCGAGATTTTGAAAGGCGTGAAGCTGGATGGCACTCGATTTACCGAGAAGAGCCAAAAATTATACGAGGAACTTACGCATCAGACGGAAGCAGCTTGAAAGTAGTCTTCCTGGGAACCGGCACGTCGCAAGGCGTACCCATAATCGGGTGCGGGTGTGAGGTCTGCCGTTCACTGGACTACCGCGACAAACGTCTGCGCACATCGGCTTATATCGAGGTCGGGGACAAACGCATCGTCATCGACACGGGTCCCGACTTCCGGCAGCAAATGCTGCGCGAGAGCATTGCGCACCTGGATGCCGTACTGTTTACGCACGCGCACCGGGATCACACGGCCGGGCTGGACGACATCCGGGCTTTCAATTTCATTCAGGAAATGGATATACCCGCTTACGCCACCGTCGACGTCCTGCGACAGCTGCAGACCGACTTCGAGTACATCTTTTCCAAACAACATTACTTCGGTCTTCCGCGCCTGGAACTACACGAAATTGGCAGCCTGCCCTTCTCAATCGGCGATGTGCCCGTAACGCCGCTCCCGGTCATGCACCTGCGATTGCCGGTGACCGGGTTTCGCATTGGAAACTTCAGCTATATTACGGATGCAAATCACATTCCCGATACCACCGTCGATTTGCTGAAGGGCACATCCGTGCTGGTCTTAAATGCCCTTCAGATCACTGAACATCTGTCGCATTTCAACCTGGAACAGGCACTGCAAATGGTCTCGATCATCAAACCCCGACGGGCGTATTTTACGCACATCAGCCACAAATTGGGTTTGCATAGCAAAATCGAAAAGCTACTGCCGCCGAATGTTCAACTTGCTTACGACGGCCTGGAGATACAAACGGACTGAACGCACGAAATCGGGCCACGTAAATCGCTCCACGGCCGGCCACGCAACGCCTTGGGTACACGCTGAAATATGCAGAACAATTATCACTTCCTCCGTCAGCTCACCCGGGACCTCACCACACGGCTGGTAGGATCCGTGACGTCAGAATGTTACTCGCAGGATAAAGCGGAGTTAATCGTCCGCTTCGAAACCACACAGGGCTCCTTTCACCTGCGCGCAAATCTCAGTCCCGCATTTACCTGTCTTTCCTTTCCCAGAGATTTTCAACGCGCCCGAAAGAACTCCGTCGACCTATTCCCCGACCTCTTGGGACATAGGGTAACAGGGCTCACGCAGCATCAACACGACCGCAGCTTTACCCTGCACCTTTCTAACGACCTCTCCCTTCTGTTTAAGCTTCACGGCAACCGATCTAATATTATTCTATACTCAGGGTCCCGGCTAATGGATATGTTCCGAACTAATCTGGAAGCGGACCGTGAGTTGCAGCCTGCTCAGCTGGACCGCACGATGGACATGAGCTACGAAACGTTTTCGCAAAATCAGGAACGTCTTTCCTCCCTCTATTTCACCTTCGGAAAAATTCCCTGGTTATATCTCCGGGACGGAGGCTTCGCAAACCTGGATGTCCGGGCGCGATGGGAAGCTGTGCAATTGTTGTTAGCCCATATGGAAAGTCCGCGCTACTATATCACTCTGCTGGAAAGAAAGATGACCTTCAGCCTGCTACCCGTGGGTGAAGCGTGGCGCATCTACGATGACCCCGTTTTAGCCGTCACGGAATTCTACCATCGGTACCGGTCACGGGAAGGCTTTGACGAGGAGTACAATCGTATCGCAACAATCCTCAAGAAGAAAATTGGCCAGGCCGGCGATACCCTGGGCCGTGCACAGGTGCGGCAGGCCTCGTTGGAAGCCTACGATAAGTTCAAAGCCTGGGCTGACCTGTTGATGGCAAACCTTCACGTTGCCGCCAGTGGCGACCGCATTGTACTGCCAAACTTTTACAACCACTATGAGCCTGAAGAGATTCGTTTACAACCTGACATTTCTCTCCAGAAGAACGCAGCGATTTATTATTCCAAATCGAAGAAGCAGCAGATCGAAATCAAACATCTCGACGCATTGATTACGCAGAAGCAGCAGGAACTGAGTTTACTGCGTGAAGAGCAGGACGCGCTCGCCAGGATGGATGACGTAAAGGCTATTCGCTTGCTCGCAGCCCGGCACCCGGTTCGGGCTGATGCCGACGAAACGGAGTCATTGCCTTTCCACGAGAACGAGTTCATGGGCTTCCGTATCCTGGTTGGAAGGAACGCTCAGGCCAACGATACTATGTTACAACGGTACGGATACAAGGACGACCTCTGGCTGCATGCAAAGGATGTTCCCGGTTCTCACGTGCTGGTGAAGCACCAGGCGGGAAAGGTGATACCCAAACCGGTGATCGAGCGTGCCGCCCAACTGGCGGCGTGGTATTCGAAACGCAAAACGGACACGCTTTGTCCCGTGTCCGTTACGCAAAGAAAATATGTCCGCAAGCGAAAAGGCGACCCACCCGGGGCCGTTGTCGTCGAGCGGGAATCAGTGATTCTGGTTAGCCCTCAGTCTTGAGTTGCGCTTCGTGTGTTGAGTGCCTAACTACGGACTTGACGTACTCAGGACACAAGACTAACTACTCACTTTACGATATTTATTTTCATGGTATTGGTGCGCGACCGTTCCTGTATGGGCATGCTTGCCAGGACGATGATGATATCGCCTGACTTCACGTGTCCGTGTGCCTTCAACACTTCCTCGACATCGTCGATCGTATCATCGGTCGACGTGGTCTTCTGATACAAATAAGCACGTGATCCCCACACGAGATTCATCTTGTTGATGAGTGATTTGTTGCTCGTGAACACGAAAATATTCGCGTTGGGTCGGTACGAAGAGGACTTGAAAGCCGTGTAGCCAGACTGCGTCATGCCCACGATCGCCTTGGCTCCTACGTCCTTCGCCAGTTTGCAGGCGGCGAGTATGAAGTTATCGTGTATATAAGTTGCCGACTTCTTGTTCACCTCGCGAAAGCGATAGTACATCGCCGGATTTTTCTCAACCGAAGACACGGTCCTCACCATGCTGCGAATTACTTCCAGCGGATATTTTCCGGAAGCCGTTTCGGCTGAGAGCATCACCGCGTCGGCACCATCCATTACGGCATTGGCTACGTCGTTGGTTTCGGCGCGCGTCGGTCGGGGATTCTCGATCATGCTTTCCATCATCTGCGTCGCGACAATTACCGGCTTGCCTGCCACGTTACACTTCTCCACGAGCATCTTCTGCACCATGGGTACCTCCTCCATCCAGATCTCAACACCCAGGTCACCGCGGGCTACCATCACGGCATCCGTCGCCGTAATAATGTCGTCGATGTTACTGAGGGCTTCGGGCTTCTCGATCTTGGCCACGATCCGTGCGTTAGACTTACGGCTATCCAGGATGCTGCGCATCTGCAGGATGTCCTCAGCTTTGCGCACGAACGACAAGGCAATCCAATCGACGTCATTGTCGAGGCCGAATTCGAGGTCACGCAAATCCTTTTCTGTGAGAGATGGCGCCGACACCTTTGTAAACGGCAGGTTAATACCCTTGCGTGATTTGAGCGGTCCGCCGTACACGACTTCGGTTACGACATCGCCTTCCTTGATCTCCAATACCTTGAGCTCAATCTTACCATCGTCGATGAGAATCATGTCGCCCGTCTTTACGTCTTTGGGCAAGCTCTTGTATGAGGTGCTCACCACCTCGCCGTTTCCGATCAGTTCGCGAGTGGTTATAACCAGTTTATGCCCGCGCTCGATGACGACATCAGGCAACATTTCGTTTATGCGGATCTTCGGGCCCTGGAGATCCTGGAGCAGACCAATCTGTGAACCGAGTTCCTCGTTGAGTTCCCGAACAAACTTTACAACTTTGAGGTGATCCTCATGCGTGCCGTGAGAGAAGTTGAGGCGAAAGATGTCAACGCCTTCCCTTATCAGGGCGCGAAGCATTTCTTTTGTGTTAGACGCTGGCCCTACCGTGGCAACAATTTTCGTTTTGTTAAACGATGTCTTATCAAGCATATGATTATGTATAGTTCGAAGTAGTGATCGTTATAATGAGATTACAACACATCCCAATTAAAAAATAAAGTTCGACTTTGACTTGAGTCCTTCCAGGGGAATGATGGCCGCTAACTGTATGGAATTGATTGACTTCAATGACTGCAGGAGATGTTGCGCCTTATCATATTCTTCCATATCGGCCAAAATTATGAAATCGTAGTGAGGAAATTCAGGGATTAGATAATACTTTCCCGCATCCTGGTCTACAGGCCTGTTTTTGAATACTTTCAAACGATTGAGCTGGGTCTGATGGCTGTAGTAAGCGAAGGACTTTTCCTCGCTATTTTTGAACCCGACAATCAAATCGGACTGCTTCACCAGGTGGATGCCAAGCGCCTGGTTGAGTTCCCAGGCCAGCTTGTAACCCTTGGCGGTTGATATGATTCCAATCAAGTTGAAGTCATATTCATACTCGATTATCAACTTGTTTTTTCGCATTTTCAAACGCTGGAAAGGCACCTTTCAGGCCATTTCGGCAAGATCAAAAAAGTTTGACAATATTGTCGCAAATCTCTTTCTTTGCACAGATTTTAAAATCATTAAACCACAAAAACATGTCTGAAATTGCACAAAAAGTAAAACAGATCATTATTGAGAAACTCGGCGTGGAGGAGTCTGAAGTTACTCCTGAAGCGAGCTTCACAAATGATCTGGGCGCTGACTCGCTTGATACCGTTGAGCTCATTATGGAATTCGAAAAGGAGTTCAATATCTCCATTCCGGACGATCAGGCTGAAAATATTTCAACAGTTGGCCAGGCAATTTCATACCTGGAACAAAACGTGAAGAAATAAGAACTGGCTCTTCCGCCATACAACCACATCCCATCGAAAATGAAGTTAAAGCGAGTAGTCGTTACTGGACTTGGTGCACTTACTCCCGTCGGCAACACGCTACCTGAGTACTGGGAAGGCCTGAAGTCTGGCACGAGTGGGGCTGCTCCTATCACACATTTCGATGCTTCCCTCTTCAAGACGAAATTTGCCTGCGAGGTAAAAAACTTCAACATCGAGCAGTTCATGGACAGAAAGGAGGCCCGTAAAATGGACCCGTTTGCCCAGTACGCAATGGTCGCTGTGGATGAGGCCATTAAAGATTCAAACCTCCCGCTAGCTGGCCTCAACCCTGACCGCGTAGGGGTGATTTGGGGATCGGGTATCGGGGGGTTGCTGACGTTCCAGGAAGAAGTCAAATCCTATACGAGGGGAAACTGCAACCCGCGTTTCAACCCATTTTTCATTCCGAAGATGATCCCCGACCTGAGTGCAGGTCACATCTCCATTAAGTACGGGTTTCGGGGGCCAAACTTCGTGACGGTGTCGGCATGCGCCTCGTCAACGAACGCCATCTACGACGCCTTTACCTACATACGCCTGGGCAAAGCCGATATCATTGTTTCGGGTGGCTCGGAGGCGGCCGTGTGCGAAGCAGGTGTAGGTGGATTCAACGCCATGCGTGCGTTGTCGGAGCGAAACGATTCGCCGCAGACAGCATCGCGCCCTTACGACGAGGATCGCGATGGCTTCGTTCTCGGAGAAGGCGCCGGCGCCCTTATTCTTGAAGAATACGAGCACGCAAAGAAGCGCGGCGCGAAGATCTATGGCGAAGTACTCGGCGGGGGCATGTCGGCCGATGCTTACCATATCACCGCGCCGCATCCAGACGGAGCCGGAATTATCAAGGTAATGCAATACGCCCTGGAAGAGGCGGGTATTGCGCCTACGGACATTGACTACGTCAATACCCACGGTACGTCTACCCCATTGGGTGATCTTGGCGAGATCAAGGCCATACAGAAGGTGTTTGGTGACCACGCCTACAAGATGAACATCAGCTCAACGAAGAGCATGACCGGGCACCTGCTCGGCGCGGCCGGAGCGATCGAAAGCATCGCCTGCCTCATGGCCATCGGACACTCCATCGTACCGCCGACGATTAACCATTTTACCGACGACTCGGGACTCGATCCCCGACTGAACCTCACTTTCAACGAGGCGCAGAACCGCGAAGTCAACATTGCTCTGAGCAATACTTTCGGTTTCGGAGGACACAATTTTTCAATCATATTTAGAAAAGTCCTGAGTAGTTAGTCCTGAGTCTTTAGTTGCCGTTAGCAGGCTAGTTGATAGGCGTAGCCGCGCGCGCCCCAAGTCTCTGTGGCATCTTCTACACACTTGAAGTACTCACGACAACTCAAGACAAAGGACTCAAGACAAAGGACTATTTTCGTATCTTGACGCTGATTAACTAGCAGATATTTCGCTTGGTTTGGAAGATTCTTAAAATTCCCAAGGGGAAAAGTAGTAAGGACAAGGTGCTCGTAGGAGCGATTCAGAACATCGCGGGCTTTACGCCGTCGAATCTGGAGTTGTATCGCCTGGCTACCATGCACAGTTCCATTGCCAAGGAAAACGGCCGCGGATACAAAGAATCAAATGAACGCCTTGAATACCTGGGTGACGCTATCCTGGGGGCCGCTGTCGCCGACTTCCTCTTCAAGAAATTCCCCTTTAAGCCCGAAGGATTCCTCACCGAAATTCGATCGCGCATTGTTAACCGCGAAGCGCTGAATCTGCTGGCGCGCAAAATTGGCGTGGCCAATATCGTGCAGTTCGATCAAAAGAATGCACACCTGCAGCAGGTGATTCTGGGCAATACCCTCGAAGCGATTGTCGGCGCGATATACCTCGACAAAGGATACATCAGAACGAGAAAATTCGTTATCGATAAACTGATCAATCCGAACTACGACGTCGATGACCTGGTGAATTCTGATACCAACTTCAAGAGCAAGATCATTGAGTGGGCACAGCGCGAAGGCAAGGATGTGAAGTTTGAAATCGTGAACGTGAAGAAAGCCCGCAACCACAAAGAATTTACCGCGCAGGTTTTGGTCGACAACGAGGCGAAGGGTACTGGTTACGGCAACAGCAAAAAGAAGGCAGAACAAGATGCCGCTTTCAAGACCTGCGAGATGCTGAACCTCATCAATAACTAGAAGTCCTGAGTCGTTAGTCCTGAGTCCTAAGCGGGTCCTGAGTGTTTAAAGTCTTTAGTTTGCTACGTACCCGGCTATCGGCGCCACTACTGACTCTAAGTATCAACGACCAGTACTAAAGACCAAGGACTAAGGACTCTATATTTTTTTCGGCCATGTTGAACTTATATTGAGCAAGTGTGAAAATCGGAGGCGCGACGGTCAACCAGATCCCATTAGATTGGCAAAACAACACGCAAAACATTCTCGACGCCATCGCCGAAGGGAAGCGTCAGAACGTCAAATTGCTATGCCTTCCTGAGCTGTGTATTACCGGCTATGGATGTGAAGATATGTTCCTGAGTGAATGGGTGCCGGCGCGCGCCTGGGAAGAGCTTCTTAAGATTCGGGAACATTGCCGCGACATTGCCGTCTCTGTGGGTCTTCCTGTCCGCATCGAAGAGACCACCTATAATGGTGCGTGTCTGATCAGCGAAGGCAAGATTCTCGGAATCACATTCAAACAAAATCTCGCCCGCGACGGCGTGCACTATGAGCCACGCTGGTTCGATGCCTGGAAGCCGGATCGCGTCGTGCAAATAGAACGCTTTGGCGAAACCATACAGGCCGGCGACCTGATCTACACCGTAGACGGCGTGCGTGTGGGATTTGAAATCTGTGAAGATGCGTGGCGCAAGCATGATCGTCCCGGATTTCGCCTCTGCAAGCGCGGCGTCGACGTGATCATGAACCCGAGCGCCAGCCATTTTGCCATGGTGAAGAGTCTCCTGCGAGAAAAAGAAGTGGTGATAGAAGGATCGCAAAATTTCCGATGTGTTTACGTGTTTGCTAACCTGCTGGGCAATGAGGCCGGTCGTATGATCTACGATGGAGACATCATCATTGGCCAGTTGGGGCGCCTGCTGGCGGTTAACAGACGCCTGTCGTTCAAACGGTTCAACGTACTGGCTACTGAAATTGATATGGCGGATCCCGCGCGATCACAGGTCGTCGTCAGCGACGACAATAAAGAACGCAACGAAGAACTGGCACAGGCGGTAGCCCTGGGGTTGTTTGACTACCTTCGAAAGAGCAAGGCGCGGGGTTTCGTTCTCTCGCTCAGCGGTGGCGCCGACTCGTCCGCGTGCGCGATCATGGTTGCCGAAATGGTCAGGCGTGCCTCCCTGTCCCTGGGATGGGAAGCCTTCAACCAGCAGTTTGGCCTCGATCCGCAGACGCGCGATTGGAAAGTTGCAGTAGGGCAACTCCTCACGTGCGCCTATCAGGGCACGCAAAATTCATCCGACACCACCCTGGCGGCGGCGCGTTATCTGGCAGCGTCCATCGGTGCTCAGTTTCATCACTGGCTCATCGACGAAGAGGTTACTTCCTATACGCGAAAGATCGAACACGCCATTCAACGCCAACTCACCTGGAAGACCGACGATGTAACCTTGCAGAACATTCAGGCACGAACCCGATCACCCATTATTTGGATGCTGGCCAATATTCATCGTGCCGTGCTCCTCACTACCTCGAACCGAAGCGAAGGCGACGTGGGTTATGCCACGATGGACGGAGATACGAGCGGCAGCTTTGCCCCCATCGCCGGGTTAAGCAAAGTATTCATCCTTCAGTGGCTCCGTTGGGCAGAGTCTAGTCTGGGACACGAGGGACTCGCCCCGGTCAACAATCTGCAGCCTACAGCCGAACTCCGGCCGCTGGATAACAAACAAACCGACGAAGACGACCTGATGCCTTACAAGGTGCTGGTGGAGATTGAGAAACACGCCATCGAACACAGGAGGTCGCCTGTCGAAGTGTATCGTCTCATGAAACCCGATCACGACGGCGCGACCTTAAAAGGGCACATTACCAAGTTCTTTAAGCTTTGGTCGGCCAACCAGTGGAAGCGCGAGCGCCTCGCCCCTGCCTTTCATCTGGACGATATCAATGTGGACCCTCGCACCTGGTGCCGTTTTCCGATCCTCTCATCGGGATTCGCCGAGGAACTTACGCAATTACAGGCCGAAACCTGACCCTTTTTTGTCC
Organism: Chryseolinea sp.; assembly: GCA_035489615.1. Lineage (GTDB taxonomy): Bacteria > Bacteroidota > Bacteroidia > Cytophagales > Cyclobacteriaceae > Chryseolinea. Next base: position 2,648 of record DATHKA010000603.1, on the reverse strand, counting down.
TGATCAACTCGCCGGACAGCAATTTCCTGCTTTGACAATACTCTCTATATTTGCCAACTATGACCATTCTTGACTTCATTATTTGGAACGGTAGCCCCGAGATCTTTTCAATGGGCAGCTTCGCGCTCCGCTGGTACGGATTGTTTTTCGCTCTCGGCTTCCTGATTAGCCAGCAGGTCCTGTATTACATGTTTAAGCAGGAAGGCAAGCCCGAGAAGGACGTCGACACCCTCACCATCTATATGGTCATCGCAACGATCGTGGGCGCCAGACTGGGCCACATCCTGTTTTACCAGCCCGAAGTCATCTGGGAGGAACCGCTCAGCATTTTCCTGCCGTTCGAACTTCATCCCTTCCGTATCACCGGCCTGCAAGGCCTGGCCAGCCACGGCGGCGCCTTCGGCATCCTTTTCGCCTTGTGGTTGTATGCGCGCAAGAACAAACCTGGTCAATCTTACCTGCAGGTCGTGGATCGAATCGTCGTTGTCGTGGCGCTGACGGGAGCCTTGATCCGGCTGGGTAATTACTTCAATTCGGAGATCATCGGAAAACCAACCGACAAGGCCTACGGCGTGGTTTTCGTTAACAAGTTTACCGAATCAGTGACTGACCGTCGCATCGATCGCGAGGGCATCGTCCAGTCAGTGGTTTACAAACACAACGACTCAATTCCCCTTGGTTCGAATGGTCGCGTGCCCCTTAACATTTACTTGTTCTTCAAAAGCGGCACAACCGAATTGCAGGCCACCAACTTTGCCGGGTTCAATGCCCGCAATGTACTGGCTCACAATCTTTATGAATTTTTCGACGCCGGTGGCGACAACGTAGCGATAGACGTGACCACCACCAACGACGGCGTGGTGGCAGCGCGCATGAGCACGTTTGGAATTGCGCGCCACGCGGCACAGCTCTACGAATCAATTGCCTGCGTCGTGCTCTTCATCCTGTTGTTTGCGATCTGGCGGCAGTACAAGAACAACCTGCCACCGGGTAGGTTGCTCGGCATTTTTCTCATATGGTGTTTTGGACTTCGGATCGCCTTCGAGTTTCTCAAAGAAAACCAGGAATCGTTCGAAGACAACCTGATCCTGAACATGGGTCAAATCCTGAGCATACCATTGGTCATTGCGGGCATCGTCATTTTGGTGCGCTCCTACCGGTTGCAAAGGCAAGGAAATGTAGTTACAGGTCGTTAAACGTTTGGCCGTCGTAGGCAGTCTTAGTGATGCGAAATGCGGGTAGCCCTTGTTTGTGTTTTATGTTTGCTGTCATGGCACAGCGCGCTGGCCTCGGAACTACTCCGGTTCCACGATAGCCTGACGCTTGCCCCGGCCGACACCGTCAAGAGGCCCTTTCGGGGAAAATCGCCAGGCGATTCGGCGGGTCGTCCCCTTCAGATCAATCGCATCCTGATTATCGGAAACCGGGTAACCAAAGAACAAATTATCCTTCGCGAGCTTACGGTAAAGGCCGGCGACGTGGTGAACAGCGCTGAACTGCCCATCATCATCGACCTGGACCGAAAGAAGCTGATCAATACTCGCCTCTTCAACACCGCCGAAATCAAAGTGCTGGACTTTGGCGACGGCCACATTGATCTGTTGATCGACCTGAACGAACGCTGGTACACCTTTCCATCACCCATCTTTGAGCTCGCCGACCGGAACTTTAATGAGTGGTGGCAAAATTATGATCACGATCTTAGTCGCGTAAACTATGGTTTAAGACTTTATCAGTTCAACATGAGGGGCCGAAATGAAACCCTTCGCTTTACCGCGCAGTTCGGCTTTCAACGACGTTTCGAAATATCGTATCGCTTCCCGTACATCGATCGAAAACAAAAGCAGGGACTCATCCTGGATTTCGATTTTGCCGAGACGAAGAACCTGGCTTACCAAACACTCGACCACAAGCTGGACTTTTTGGAGGCAGATAATCTGCTGCGCGTAACACGCGGCGGCGGTGTCACCTATACGTATCGCAAATCGTTTTATACATCGCACTCACTGAAATACGAGTTCCGCTCGACTTCCATCAACGACACGGTAGCGATGCTCAATCCCAACTATTTGGGCGATGGGCAGGTGGATGCGCGCTACAGCGTGCTGACGTACAGCTTTACAAACGATCACCGTGACTACGTTGGCTACCCGTTAACGGGTCACTATTTGTCGGCACAGGTCTCGCAATACGGCCTTACCTCAGGCGACGACATCCATAAGACGGAGGTCGTGGCAACCTTCGCCGGATATCTTAACCTCGGCAACAATTTTTACCTGTCGAACAGCTCAACCGGTTATTTGAGTTCACAAACCACCCTGCCATACATCGTGTACGGCGGATTGGGCTACTCGCGCCGGATTGTGCGGGGCTATGAGATCTATGTGATTGAGGGGCAAAATTTCCTGCTCAACAAGACCACGATTAAGAAGCGAATCTATTCCCGTGTGTACAACATCAACGCGATGCCTATACGCCAGTTTAGACATCTGCCGATTTCGATCTATGTGAAAGGGTACGGTGATCTCGGGTATGTGAAGAACTATGCCAACTATGAGATCAGTAGCCGCATGGCCAACAAGCTGCTCACCGGGTTTGGTGGAGGAATAGACATCGTAGCCTCGTATGACGCCGTGTTGCGTTTGGAG
>DATHKA010000602.1:0-7477 GCA_035489615.1 Chryseolinea sp. | reverse complement strand
CATCTTCATTAGTTGCTTAGGGCTTTTCGCATTGGCCGCCTTCGTTGCCGAACAGCGAACAAAAGAAATCGGCATACGAAAGGTCGTGGGCGCCTCGGTGTTGAATTTGTGGTTGATGTTGTCGACTAATTTTCTTGTACTGGTCGCCATTTCCTGTGTGATTGCCATGCCCCTGGCCTACTATCTGATGGAAAATTGGCTTGGTAAATACACGTATCGCACGAATCTCTCCTGGTGGGTGTTCGCTGCCACCGGGTTCGGAGCGCTTATTATAACCCTACTTACCGTCAGTATTCAGGCGGTGAAGGCCGCCTTGATGAACCCTGTTAAGAGTCTTCGATCGGAATAGCATCAACAACAAACTTTATTCCCGGACCGTCGTTGCCTCGAGGCCTTAACAGGGACTGATAACGACCGGTCCGGTGTATTCTCTACCGGACCGTTTCGCGTTATCCGTCTTTACTCAACGTTCATCAAGTATTGCTTACCACGCGTCATGGAGGCACGGCGAATAGGTTTTGCAGCCGTAAATTCAATGTGGAATGAGACATAAGCGTGTCTCCACAATTAAAATCTTCGGTCATGAAAACAAAATGGTATTTGGTAATTGCTTTGCCCATCGCATGCTTGCTTCTGGCGTCGTTTATCACGCTTCCGGGCGGCGACAGCTTTGAAGTTTATCTGGATAACGACCTGCTGCTGAAGGAACACGTTTATGGACAACGGGCCTCGCAGCCCATCAACCTGGACAAGAATTCCGGCACTACACTGACCGTGAGTTTCAGTCATTGCGGGGTAACCGGAACATCGCGATCGCTCAGTCTTCGCGACGGGGAAAAAAATCTGTTGAAAGAGTGGAAATTTGCAGATGTGGATCCAAAGATTAAGGACCCCATGGCGATGCCCGTTAAGGAGGTAGTCGCGGCATCGGCGGGACACCACGCCACGCTCTACTACAAATCAAATGAAATAGAGAACGCCGTTATGCTGGCTCCCGTTAAGCTGATCGACAAATCGACGGTAAGCAAGTAGCGGCGACTTGCGCTCGTGCAACTACTATAAAAGCTGTTGGAATCTTTCCCGACAGCTTTTTCCGTTTCAAATGGGGCAAGCCTAATTAACGTGATCGCTATACGCCACGGAATACAGGCTTGCGTTTTTCCAGAAATGCTTTAACCCCTTCGGCGTGATCGGCTGTTTGGCCTGCAATCTCCTGGCAATACGCTTCATACGTAAGCATATCCTCGAGTGTGGAAGTTCCTGAGCGGTACAGCATCTGTTTGATCAACCCGATGGCTTTGGTAGCCGCTCCAGCATAGTGCTGTACATACTCATTCACAGCATCGTCGAGTTTGTCTGCGGAAACGACCTTGTTCACCAGTCCCAGTGTGAGCGCTTCGGTTGCCGAGAGCTTTCTTCCGGTTGTTGCCAACTCGAAGGCCTGCGCCAATCCGGTGAGACGTGGCAGAAAAAAAGCAGACCCGGAATCAGGCACAAGACCGATGTTGACAAACGCCTGCGACAGGGACGCAGCCTCGGACGCCACAATAATGTCGCAAGCCAGGGCTAGCGAACAGCCTGCACCTGCTGCGACGCCGTTAAGTCGACAAACAATGGGCTTGGGCATGCCACGCATCAAACGAATGATGGGGTTGTATCGTCGCTCGATCGCAGTCTTGAACGAAAAGCCGGGATCCGGTGCCATGCCCTTAAGATCCTGGCCGGAGCTAAAGGCGTTGCCGGCTCCGGTCAATACTACCACACGACAGGCTTCGTCGTCCTGAATTTTCTTCAGTGCATCCTGAAGTTCAAAAGTGAGTTGGTCGTTCAGCGCGTTGTAAACTTCAGGACGATTCAGGGCGAGACGTGCTACCTTGCCTTCGGCTTTGTATTCCAGGTATTTGTAGTCCATGGTGAGGTGGTTAAAAGAATAGAGTAGGTCAAATTAACATGCCCGGCGATTTATAACAAGTTGAACAACACGAGCATCCCGCCGAAGCTCACCATCAAGCCAGTGATCGCTCCCACCATCACTTCGCGCGGCGTATGGGCATTAAGTTGCAGCCGCGCCGCCATGATCACGCCAGCCAGTAAGATGGCGATTATGGTAGGCGCGAAAAGCGTACCCTCTTCCGAGATCTTGTTCAACGGCAACAGAATGCCTATGAATCCCCAAATGGCCATGCTATGCACGCTTACTTTGTAAAAAAACGTGATGAGGGTCGCCACGAGAACCAATACATCGATCAACACCAGGAATTTGAGCAAATTGTCGTTGGGTCCGATGCGCGTACGCGTATAAAGCAACCAGGTTATAAGTACGTAAAGCACTGAAACAAACGAAAATGGAATGATTCGTTCGCGCCGGTTGTCCAACATAACAGAGCTGATGGTGCCCAAAGCCTTAAACAGGAATATGTTAAGCGCCGGTAGGGCAAACGTTACGCAAAAAATCAGAAGGACAAACTTCCACTGACCATCGTCCTTGATGGGATGCATTCCGGCCGGTAAGAACAAGGTGAATAGGGAAAACAGATACGTCGCCAGCAATAGCGGATGAAAAGCCCAAGAGACAATCCTCGCAAAAGTCATTACGTCACATCTCCTTCCTCAGTCGCGCAACAGGTATATTCAGTTGCTCACGATACTTAGCCACTGTGCGACGTGCGATGTTATATCCCTTTTCGTTGAGGATGGTTTCAAGCTTGTCGTCGGAAAAGGGCTTGTCTTTGTCCTCGCTCTCTATAATGTCTTTTATAATTTGCTTTACCTCGCGACTACTCACTTCCTCACCCGAATCGGTAGCAATACCCTCCGAGAAGAAATACTTCAGGGGATAAATTCCGAAATCTGTCTGAATGGCCTTACTGCTGGCTACGCGCGAAACGGTGGAAATGTCCATACTGATCATGTTCGCAATGTCTTTAAGGATCATCGGGCGAAGTTTTGTTTCGTCGCCTTCCAGAAAAAAGTCATACTGAAATTCGATGATCGCATTCATGGTCCTCAACAACGTTTGTTGACGTTGTTTGATTGCATCGATGAACCATTTAGCAGCGTCGAGCTTTTGCTTGACAAAAGTCACTGCCTCTTTCAGCTTCTTATCCTTCTTGTTACTCTTCTCATATGCCTTGAACATGTCGCTATACGACCGACTGATGCGCAGGTCAGGCGCATTTCGGCTATTCAGCGTGAGTTCCAGTTTGCCATTGTTATTCGTGAGAATGTAGTCGGGAATGATGTATTGATTCTTTGTGGCCGCTTGTGTACTGCCGCCTCCCGGCTTAGGATTCAGTTTCACGATAACCTCCATGGCATCGCGTATAAAATCCTCATCTTCAGTATCTAATTTCTTCTGAATTTTTTGATAGTGCTTCTTCGTGAATTCGTCGTAACAATCGGAAATAATCTTCTTGGCTACTGCCACATCGATGTCGTGCCCATTGTCCATGCGATCCAGCTGAAGCAGCAGGCACTCCTGCAGATTTCGCGCGGCAATGCCCGGAGGATCGAAGGTTTGAATCATCTTCAATACAGCTTCGACCTGATCCGCGGTGGTTTCTATGCCTTGTGCAAAAGCCAGGTCGTTTACAATTGACTCAAGTTCACGGCGGATGTAGCCATCGCTTTCAATAGATCCAACCAATTGCTTTCCAATGGCATATTGTTGCTCACCGAGACCAAGAAAATCCAGCTGACTCATCAACTGCTCATGCAGCGAGGATGACATGGGGATGGGCATCTCCCGATTGTCTTCATCGGAGTCGCCATCACCCTGCATTTTGTATCCACTGTAATCCTCGTCTTGCAGATAGTCCTTAATATCGACCTCTTCATCACCTGACGATTCCTGAAACTCTTCACTCTCGGCACTTTCAGCTTCGTTGTTGGTCTCTTCCGTCTTCTCCTGTTCTTCACCCTCTTCGAGTGCCGGATTTACTTCCAACTCCTCTTCGATCCTGCCTTCAAGTTCAGCCGTTGGAACCTGCAGCAATTTGATGAACTGAATCTGCTGCGGGGAAAGCTTTTGCTGTAATGACTGATTTAATCCAAGCTTTTGCATCTTCCTCTCTTATAGTGCCAAATGTAATACATCAAATCTAACAAAAATATTGTGAGTGGGGGGCGCCGGAAGAACTTAGGAGCCAGATCGTTCCATGAATTGCGATTACTGGAGATGAGGCTATGAAATTCTGCCGGATTTTCGTTTTTTGCGAACCCTTTGGCCGGAACGTTTGCACAATCCGGTCATGCTGAGCTAACATGAAACGTACCAAAATTAAAGATTTGCTGCAGGTCGAACCGACGGGCCAGCCGGCGACGGTGCATGGTTGGATCCGCTCATTCCGAAACAACCAGTTCGTTGAAATAAACGACGGATCAACCATCAGGAATTTGCAGGCTGTGGTGGACCGCGCGACCCTTGGCGAAGAGACCTTGAAACGCCTCACTGTGGGTGCCTGCATCGAGGTTAAAGGCGAGCTACACAAGTCGTTAGGTAAGGGCCAGTCGATGGACCTCATGGTTACGGAACTCAATATTCTGGGTGACTGTGATCCGGAGAAATATCCCTTGCAGCTGAAGAACCGCCCTAGTCTCGAGTACCTGCGGGAGATTGCCCACCTTCGTTCGAGAACGAATACGTTCGGCGCGGTCATGAGACTCCGGCATTCAATGGCGTATGCAATCCACAAATTCTTCAACGAGCGTGGATTCTTTTACATACATACACCGGTGATTACGGGCTCGGATGCCGAAGGTGCGGGCGAAATGTTTCGTGTCACTACGCTCGATCCCGCCAATCCTCCCCGTACAGCCACGGGAGAAATAGATTTTAAAGAGGATTTCTTCGGACGGGAGACCAATCTTACCGTATCGGGTCAGTTGGAGGGTGAGACTTATGCACTCGCACTGGGTGAGATCTACACGTTCGGCCCGACTTTCCGCGCCGAAAATTCCAACACGACACGGCACCTCGCAGAGTTCTGGATGATCGAACCCGAGATGGCGTTCTATGATCTTCAAGACAATATGCAACTCGCGCAGGATTTGCTCCAATACCTGGTGCGCTATGCGTTAGACAACTGCCCTGAGGATCTGGAATTCTTGAATAAACGAGCACAGGACGAAGAAAATACTAAACCCCTGGATAAACGTGCCGAATTGGGGCTACTCGACCGCCTGAAATTTGTAACCGAGAATGATTTCCAACGCCTCTCCTACACGGAGGCGATCGATATTCTGAAGAATTCCACTCCGAACAAGAAGAAAAAGTTTCAGTACCCGGTTGAGTCATGGGGAACTGATCTGCAGTCCGAACACGAAAGGTACCTCGTGGAGAAGCACTTCAAGAAGCCGGTAATCCTTTATGACTACCCTGCCGCCATCAAATCGTTTTATATGCGTCAAAATGACGACGGAAAAACGGTCGCCGCGATGGACGTCCTTTTTCCGGGTATCGGAGAAATCATCGGTGGGTCGCAGCGTGAGGAACGCTACGACAAGCTGACGCAACGTATCGAGGAACTCAAGCTACCGGAGAAAGACTTGTGGTGGTTCCTGGAGCTACGCAAGTTCGGTTCTGCTCCTCATGCCGGCTTTGGCCTCGGCTTCGAGCGCCTGATGCTGTTTGTGAGCGGTATGACCAACATTCGCGATGTAATCCCCTACCCGCGTTATCCGGGCAACGCCGAATTCTGATACACAACGTATGGCTACTGGAAAACGAACTTTTGGCAGCGATAACTACGCAGGCGTTCATCCTGAAGTGATGGATGCGCTTGTTCGCGCCAATGTCGACCATGCGTCCTCGTACGGAGCCGACACGTATACTGAACGCGCTATCCAATTGTTCCGGCATCACTTTGGCAATGATGCGCAGGTATTTCTTGTTTACAACGGTACGGCTGCCAACACCCTCGGACTAAGCGCGCTCACGAAGTCATACCATTCCATTATCTGCTCATCACTGGCGCACATCAATGTTGATGAGTCGACCGCTCCGGAGAAATTTACGGGCTGCAAGCTCATCACCATAGAATCACCGGATTGTAAGTTACTCCCTGAACAGATTGAGGCGCGCATCCAGCGCATAGGCGATCAGCACCACCCGCAGGTAAAAGTTATTTCCATCTCTCAATCTACTGAATACGGCACGGTGTACACCGCAGACGAGGTACGCGCCATCAGTGCCGTGGCAAAGAAGCACAATCTCTACCTTCACATGGACGGCTCGCGAATTTCCAACGCAGCGGTAAGTTTGAGTGCCCCGTTTCGCTCATTTACGCGCGATGCCGGCGTAGACGTGCTGTCGTTTGGAGGCACCAAGAATGGGATGATGTTCGGAGAAGCGGTAGTGTTCTTCAATTCGGATCTGGCTGAAGACTTTAGTTACATCAGGAAGCAGGGCATGCAACTGCATTCAAAGATGCGCTTTATCGGCGCGCAGTTCGAAGCGCTGCTGAGCAACGATCTCTGGAAGCGCAATGCCACACACGCTAACACCATGGCACAGAAACTGGCGGAGGTAATACGTCAGGCAGGCGGAAAGGTCACGCAACGGGTCGACGCCAATGGGGTCTTTGCCCTGCTGCCTCCTCATGTCATTGCCCCGCTGCAGGAAGAGCGTTTCTTTTACGTGTGGAACGATGTTACGAACGAGGTGCGGTTGATGTGCTCTTATGAAACGACGGAAGAGGATGTGGAGGCGTTTGGGAGAAAGTTGAGGGAATTGACAATTGACAATTGACAATTTTTGGTGGGCCTATCGGCCCTTTGTTAGTCATCCTCAGTCGTTCCGTAGACTGCTGACCGGGTTCATCCAGGCTGCGCGGAGAGCCTGGTAGCTCACTGTAAGCAATGTGATCACCAGGGCTAACGTTGCAGTCAGGGCGAATACGCCCCATGAAACATCTACGCGATAGTCATATTGGGAAAGCCATTGGTCAGTGAGGTAATACGCCACCGGAAATGCGATCACGATGGCCAGCAACACGAGCCACACAAAGTCAAGGGATAACATGCTCCACAACCTGAATGCCGACGCGCCCAACACCTTGCGTATTCCGATCTCCTTGATGCGTTGACTGGCCGCGAACGCCGCTAATCCAAATATTCCGATGCAACTGATCGCTACGGCGAGCAACGCAAACACGGCAGCCAGTTTCCCAATGCGCTCTTCGGCATGGAACAATCTCGCATAGTCCTCGTCCTGGAACTTATACTCGAAGGGTGAGTTGGGATCGTGCTTACGTATTACCTGTTCTACTTTTTTTAGCGCATCCGCCGTTGACAGGTGTCGACTCAGGCGCATCGTCAGATGGCCCATGCCTGAATACCTGATGTAGTACACATGAGGTGATTGTTTCGAGAATGGCGTCCAGCGGATCTGGTCCTTGATGATGCCGACAACTTCGCGTTCCTTCCCGTCACCCAATGTCACCTTCATGCCCAACGCTTTGTCTTTACCCATCAATTC
>DATHKA010000601.1:0-14644 GCA_035489615.1 Chryseolinea sp. | reverse complement strand
ATGCGCAACAACCTCATCGAGAATGAGCGTCGCGATAAGGAGCGCAACTGGATTGTGCGGGGTGTGGCCGAAATCAGTGAGATCCTGCGTATGCATGATACAATCGACTCACTCGGCGACGATGTAATCAAGTTCATCATCGAAAAGATCGGTGCCATCCAGGCAGCCTTCTATATCGTGAATGACGACGACGCCAAACGGCCGATGGTGGAGATGCGTGCCAGCTACGCTTACTCGCGCAAGAAATATCTGAAAGCCAAATTCCGGTTTGCCGAGGGTCTCGTAGGCCAGGCAGCGGCAGAAAAAGATACGGTGCTTCGCACGGAAATACCCGATGAGTATGTTTCTGTAACTTCCGGTATTCTGGGCGAACAGCGTCCGCGATGCATTTTGATCGTGCCGCTCATCACGAACGAAGAAGTGTATGGCGTGCTTGAGTTCGCGGGCTTCAAGAAGTTCGATGCCTCGCAGGTAAAGTTTGTACAGGAACTCTCCCTGATTCTCGCCCGTACCATTTTTAACATCAAGGTAAACGAACGCACGCGCAAGCTCCTGGCTGAATCTCAGGAAATGAGTAACGAACTCAAGGAGAAGCAGGAAGTACTGCGCCAGAACGCGGAGGAAATGCAGGCAACACAGGAAGAGTTGCAGCGTTCCAATCAGAAGCTCGAAGAGCAAATCGAAGAAGTGAACCGCACCCAGAAACGGATGCAATTGCTGCTCGAAAACGCTTCGGAGGTCATCACGATCTATGAAGCCGACCAGACGATCCGATACATCTCTCCTTCCGTTGAGGCTATCCTTGGCTACGGCCAGAAGGAAATGATTGGAAAGAGCGATATCGAAAAGGTGCACGCTGATCACCGCGAAGTGTTCAACGAGCTGTTCCGAAAGATGAAGGCCAGTCCCGAAGAAAAGGTCACGGTTCAATACGAGTACCGGGCCAAGGATGGCAGTTTCATGTGGATCGAAACCACCGGTACAAACGTCATGTCAAACCAGGCCATTCACGGCTTCATTCTCAACTCACGCGACATCACTGAGCGTCGGCGCGCCGAACAGGAGCAACGTATGCGAAGCAAGATGCAGGCGCTGTCGGAAAATTCCCTTGACCTCATCACGCGCCTCGAAGGCGAATCAATTTCGTATATCAATCCCGTTATCGAAGAATACACAGGTCAGCAGCCTTCATTCTTTATAAACAAGAAGGTAAAAGAGGCAAATCTCGACCAGTCTATCCTCGACGGATGGTTAAAGATTGTGGAAGTGGTGAATGTCACGAACGAAAAGGCCTCTGCCGAACTTGACTTCTCGTCGGAAATGGGTAAACGCGTGATGCACATCAACGCGATCCCGGAATTCGATGAGTCGAATAAACTCGAATCGGTGCTCGTGGTATCACACGATATCACAGACCGCAAGATGATTGAGCTCGAAGTTCAGAACAAGAATAAAAAGATCACCGAGTCGATCAACTATGCGAAGCGCATTCAGAATGCCATCCTGCCTAACTCCAGGGTTATTGGCAAGGCACTTCCTGACTCATTCATTCTTTACAAGCCGCGCGACGTGGTCAGCGGAGACTTTCCCTGGTTTGTACAGATCAAAGACGAGATCTTTATCGCGGCCGTCGACTGTACCGGCCACGGCGTACCGGGAGCGTTGCTGTCTTTGATCGGCTACTTCCTGCTGAACGACATCGTTCGCAGCCGTAAGATCACGGAGCCGGGCAAGATCCTCGACCTGCTCGACGAAGGGGTAACCACGACGTTACGTCAGGACGAAGACGCTACGACGAAAGATGGTATGGATATCGCGCTTTGCAAGATCAACATGACCAAGCGCGAGGTGGAATACGCCGGTGCTCACCGTCCCCTGTACGTGATGAAACAAGGCGTAATGGACGAGGTGAAGGGTAACAAGTTCCCGATAGGTGGTGGAATCTTTAAGAATCAGACCAACTTTACCAATACAAAGCTCAAGCTGGATGCGGGCGATTCGATATACTTCAGCTCCGACGGATTCCCCGACCAGTTTGGCGGAGCCGAGGGACGCAAGTTCGGACCCAAGCGCGTACGCGAGATCATTGAACGGGTACATAAAACGCCGATGCCGGACGCCATGACAACATTCGATACCGAATGGGAAGGCTGGCGCGGCGAGACGAAACAAACGGACGACGTATTGTTGATTGGTATCAAATTTTAGCCGCCGACAATGATTCGTAAAGTTCTAAAGGCAAAAACATTTAACTTAGTGAACCACATCCATTAAATTTTAATTTTTCTAAGCATGAATTTCATTTATGATCTGCACCGCACGATGATGTCGCAGAATCTGGTTCTGGTGTACCAGGGTGATTTCACCCAAGAGAGCACCAAGTCGATTCTGTCGATGGCTGAGCGGAACCTTGACTCCTCCGGCGAAGACTCGAGCATCAAGCGCAAGGTGTTCAACGTAATGGTGGAGGCGCTCCAAAACATCGTGAAGCACAGCGATGAACTGGTGGACGGCCAGACGCGCAGCCACTCTGCCATCTTTCTCATCGGGAAAGAGGCAAACCGGTTCAGCATCATGTCGGGCAACCCGGTTCGCAAGGCTAATGTTGCCAAACTTCAAAAGACCCTCGATCACATCAACGGGCTTGATAAGGACGGTTTAAAAGAACTGTACAAAGAAATTATCAAGAACACGACCATTTCCGAAAAGGGTGGCGCGGGTCTGGGCTTTGTAGACATGGCCAGGAAGTCAGGCAGTAAACTCGAGTTTGAATTCCCCGAGATGAATAACGAGTATTGCTTTTTCTGCCTCAAGGTGAACGTACCACGAGAAACTGAATAACTTTACTGAACCTTTTGAATTAACTAAATAAGATCTAGAACATGGAAATTTTAAATCTTGAGGGAACTGAAGATACCCCGAAGATAATCCTCGATAAAAAGAATGGCATTTTCGAAATATCCGGTCGCTCTCTTCCTGAAGATTCGGCTGAATTCTACCGCCCTGTACTCGAATGGATCGGACAGTATGGTGAGGGTGCGAACCCTTCAACAGAGTTCGTATTCAAACTCGAATACTTCAACACGGCATCGTCCAAGCTTATTCTCGACGTATTGTCGGCCCTGGAAGACATCAAGGGTATGAAGATACTGTGGTACTTCCACGAAGACGACGAAGACATGGAAGAAGCCGGTCAGGAATTTTCCGAGCTGGTAGAGATTCCGTTCGAGTTTAAGACGTACTAAGTTAAAATATATTTTTTAAGATATCGGAAGTTCGTCCCTCGTGTGCGAGAGCGACACGAATAGGATGTAAACGACCGACATTTTTTGAGGCTTTTATGCTTACAATCGTTATATGAGTGAAGAAATACTCAAGGCGCTCACACAACTTTTTGCCATAATAACGAAACAGGATGGTGGTGTTACGGAACGTGAGCGCCAGTTCGTTATCAACTTCTTCCAGACGGAACTGGATCAGGACTCCATTAAGGAGCACCTGGATCTGTACGACCAGTTTTCCGGCTATGGCAAAGAAGACGAGGCGGGCAAACAAAAATTAACTTCAGTAAAGGATTCCGTTAAGACTTTGGGGATCTGTAAAAAGATCAACAAGACGCTTACACAGAAACAAAAAGTAGTCGTCTTGATCAAACTGCTGGAACTTGTCGCCACCGACAAGAACTTTACACCCCAGCGGATGGAGATCATCAATACGGCTTCAAACGTATTTAACATCATCCAGGACGAATACACGCTCATCGAGAACTTCGTTATTTCTGAAGACGCAGCGACGTTAAACTACGAAGACATTCTCATCCTGGACCGAAATGCGAGCGACGAGGGTCGGCGCAACAGGCACGTACACGGCCATATCGGCGGACACCTGATCTTCATGCGTGTACGCGGAGTCGACATGTACTTTACCAAGTACCTGGGTGAAGAATCCAACGCGCTGAATGGTTTCCCCATGCAGCCGAACCGTGTGTACCTGTTCTCTCATGGCAGCACGATCAAGACCCAGGCCGGCGACGCGCTGTACTATAGCGACCTCGTGGCCAACTTCAACGAAGAGCTCAAGACGACAAAACTTTCATTCAACGTCGAAATCGAGGAACTGAAGTTCCCTACGGGCGCCATCGGTCTGCGCAACGTAAACATCTCCGAAGGTCCAGGGAAACTCATCGGCATTATGGGCGCGAGCGGCGCGGGAAAGACCACCCTGCTGAACGTGATGGCCGGACTCGTGAAGCCCACCAAGGGAAGAATCCTGGTTAACGGCTTCGACATCCATGCGCAAAAGGAGCAAATTCATGGTGTAATCGGATATGTATCGCAGGATGACCTGCTCATAGAAGAACTTACGGTTTACGAAAACCTCTACTACAACGCCAAGCTGTGCTTTGCAGATTTAACAACGGAACAACTCCACAAGCGCGTAATGGATGTGCTGGAGAACCTCGGGTTGGATCAACGTAAAGATCTTCGTGTAGGCAATCCGTTGGATAAGACCATATCCGGTGGCCAGCGCAAGCGCCTGAACATCGCCCTGGAACTGATCCGCGAACCGGCCATCATGTTCCTCGACGAACCCACATCGGGTCTTTCGTCGCGCGATTCAGAAAACGTTATCGACTTGCTGAAGGAACTGTCTCTCAAAGGCAAGCTGATCTTTGTCGTCATCCACCAGCCTTCGTCAGACATCTACAAGATGTTCGACAAGATGATCATCATGGATACGGGCGGATACCCGGCATACTACGGTCCACCGGTAGAGGCCGTAACTTACTTTAAGAAATCAACCCATCAGGTCGACAGCAACCGCGGTCAATGTGAAACCTGCGGTAATGTAAACCCGGAACAGATATTCAATATCATCGAGGCGAAGGTCGTCGACGAATACGGACAGCCTACCAACAAGCGGAAGATCACACCTCCCCAGTGGTACGACATGTTCAAAGAACGGTTCCGACCCAATCGCGTGGAAGACGTGCAGGAGGCTCCTCCTCAGTCGCTCAACCTTCCAAACAAATTCAAGCAAACACTGATCTTCGTAACGCGCGATACGCTATCGAAGCTCAGCAACAAGCAGTATCTCCTGATCAACCTGCTGGAGGCCCCCCTCCTCGCCGTGATCCTGGCCGTGATCATTAAGTATCGAAGCGCCCCTGGCGGCACGGGGTACATGTTCCGGTTCAACGACAACTTCCCGGCCTTTCTGCTTATGAGCATCATCGTGGCCCTGTTTATGGGGTTGACCGTGAGTGCCGAAGAGATTATCCGCGACCGGAAGATTCTGCGACGCGAATCGTTCCTCAACCTCAGCTGGAACAGCTACCTCACCTCGAAGTTGCTTATCCTTTTCTCGATGTCGGCATTGCAAACCTTCACTTTCGTATTGGTCGGAGACCTCATCCTGGAAATCGAATGGCGCATGTTGATACCGTTCTGGTTTGTACTTTTCACGGTATCGTGTTTCGCAAACGTACTGGGTCTGAACATTTCATCAGCCTTCAATTCCGCGGTTACCGTATATGTCATGATCCCGCTGCTGCTCATTCCCCAGATGATCCTGAGCGGATTGCTGTTCAGCTTCGACAAGCTCAACGACCTGATCAGCACGAAAGGCAAGGTTCCCGTAGTGGCCGATATGATGGCGTCCCGATGGGCCTACGAAGCGCTGGCCGTCGATCAGTTCAAGAACAATTCTTACGAAAAGCCTTACTTTACAACAGAACAGTTTGAGAGCCAGGCTGACTTCCGGTCTGCATACCTGGTAAGCGAGCTCGACCGAAAGCGGAAGTTCATTGCCGACAACCTCGGCGAAAAGAGTGACTCGATCAAGGCGATCATGACGAAGGATCTGACGATCATCCAAAACATCCTGCGCCGCGACTTCTTCAAGAAAGGTCTCGAACAAGACATGGCCAGGGACTGGACCCTGCAGGCTTTTACGCCTGACTTCAATACGAAGCTGGAAAACTACTTTGCCGCTTATAAGAAGTTCTATCAGGATGCGTACAACCGGGCAGTGGCAGCCAAAGATGCCCAGGTGCTGAAAAGCGAAAAGGACGGTGGATATAGTCTGAACGACTATAAGAATCGCTACTACAACGAGAGCCTGGCAGACCTGGTGAAGAACGTATCGGAAAAGGACCGCATTATCGAATATGAGGGCCAGCTGTATCAGCAGATCAATCCTATCTTTCTGGATCCGCTGCCCGCGAATGCCCTTGACTACCGTGCACACTTTTTCGCACCGCGTAAAAATATGTTTGGAACTATGGTGAGTACCTACCTTTTCAACAACCTGGTAATATGGCTTATGACGGTTATTCTGTACGCTACTCTGTATTTTGAGCTGCTTCGGAAAATCATTAATTCATTTGCCGGATTACCGGTTACAGTAGCGCTGCCTAAAGCTGATCAAACCAAAAAGTGACAACCTGCATATGTGCCTTTTTGCCGTGGATTGCTGAATTTTTAACTTTGTAAACGAATAATTTTATAGCTATGAGAATCGTAGTACTCGGTGTGTTGGTGGCCTTAATGACTGCCTGCGGCTCCGAAAAAAAGACCGATGAGCAAGCCTTCCTGGAAGGCCTTGACTCAACCAAGGCCGCTGGCCCTTCTATTTCCGAGGGGGTTATCGGGGACGTTCTCCAGCGTATTCCCGCCCCATTAGAAATCTCCGTATTGCTGAAAGAGTCCGGCAAAAAATACAACGGCACCTACCTGAACTCGCCCGACAACATTTCCAAGTACAACAGCAACTATAAAAAGGCGCTGAACCTGGGGGTGTACGGCACAGACCTGGGCTACACGAACATCTACGAGCAGAACAACGATGGCGTGAAGTACATGGGCTCGATCAAGTCGCTTGCCGATGGTCTTAACATCGGTCAGTTCTTCGACATCGAGACTATCGGCCGCCTCGCCACCAACAGCAAGAATTTAGACTCCTTGTTGCTGATCACCACGCAAAACTTCAACAGCATCAACCACTATCTCCAGACACAAGATCGCTCCAACCTGAGCGTATTGTTCCTGACGGGTGGATGGCTTGAAGCATTGCACATCTTATGTGAAGTGGCTGCTGCCAACCCAACCAACAGGGAGCTTCAGGAAACGATCGGTGAGCAGAAGATCATCCTGGAAAACATCATGCTGCTCCTCTCCTTTTACAAGGACAGCGACCCTAACATGGCCGCGTTGCTCACGGATGTCGAAGAATTGAAAAAGGCTTACGACAAGGTGAAAGTATCTTATACGTATAAGGAATCGACGTTCGAAATTGTCGATGGTGTTATGGTGATCAAGGATAACAGTTCGAGTACCATTGAGATCACGCCGGAAGACGTGAGCTCGATCAAGTCGATCACCGCAGGAATCAGAAACAAGGTAATAAGCTAAGAATATTTGGAACCTATGAAAAAGCTATTTCTAACTGTTCTATCCGTTATAATTTTCAGCGCCGTGGAGGTGATCGGACAGTGCAATGCTGATGCCTTGAGCAACCAGTGTATACCCAAGCTTGGAGCCGGCTTCAATTTCTTGAAGAGCTACAAGATCGAGAAGGGCGGCAAAGACTACGTGGAATATTCGTACGTGTTTACGAAGGGCACGCAATACATGATCAACATCTGCGCTGCGGCCCAGCCTACTGATGGCATCGTGGTGAGCCTTTACGATTCGAATCGGAACAAGGTAGCGTCGAGCAAGGTGAATGGTCAGTTCATTTCGGCGATTGCGTATCCATGCAACACCACCGGCATCTATTACATCCAGTACACGTTCGACGGATCGACGGGATACTGCGGCGGCAGTGCGCTTGGTTTCAAACGATAGACCGGTTTTTCAATATTATGACGCCGGGGTTTCGAAATGAAATCCCGGCGTTTTTTTTGTGGATCGGCGGTTGGTTGTTTGGCGATGGCGATGGGCGCATCAATTGGATCCACGCACCGTAGGGACAACGCATGCGTTGTCCCTACGCACGATCGTCGTACGTGACGCACGTTGATCCCCGTCGTACGTGACGCCCGTTGATCCCATCGTACGCGACCCGTCGATTCCCGTACCCAACGCACGACCGCCACAACGTCCGGAACGCACGCCGAATAAACCAATGCCCCATTAATCACCCCAAAAATTATCAGGAAAATCGGTGCGTCAATTCCCAACAGGTTCCCTGCAATCAGGTACATTTTCAGTCACGCACACATGCGTCAACGCAACAAACAGTGGCCGAAAAATATCAAAACAAATATCGCAGCGCATCTGCACGCGCATCCTGGTGGAATTATGGTTTGGATGCGGCCTATTTCATAACCATCTGCACGGGTGATCGCCGGTATTATTTCGGAAAGGTTATAAATTCAAAAATGATGTTGTCGCAAACAGGTATAGTCGCAAATTCTTGTTGGCACGAAATAATGAATCACGCAAAGAACGTTGAACTGGGAGAATTTGTGGTGATGCCTAACCACGTTCACGGTATCGTCATTCTAAAAGACAATTTTGAATTCGCGGAATCACCTGTGTTCAAATTGGCGCCGCACCGCTTCCATCCGCGTTTTCAAAACCCAGGCAAAAACACCCTGTCATCAATCATCGGATCGTACAAATCTGCCGTCACGAAACACACTCGCAGGTTGGGAAGGACCTTTGCCTGGCAGTCGCGGTTTCATGATCACATCATCCGCAATGTCGACGAATATCAGCGCATATCGACGTACATCCGAAACAATCCACACAATTGGCAGAAGGACAAATTTTCCCGCAAGCCTGGTTGACAATCACTCCCCTGCAAATCGGCAACACCCTCAATATTTGAAGATAGAATTCAGCGCAGTCACTTCATCCGTTGCCTGAGATCCTAATTGAGCCAGTCAACTACTTATTCAAAAATGACCGAATTCGCGACGGCCTGGCCGAAATCGAACAATTCAGGTCCAAAATTGTGGCTAAATGAGCTTCCAAAACGGATATGCGTGAGCTGGCACGAAAATTCCTAAACACCTGTAAACTTCTCTTCGCCATGTATAAAAGCTATTTCACGATTGCCTGGAGAAACCTGCTTCGTAACCAGGGATACTCGTTGATCAACATCGGCGGACTGGCAGTAGCGATGACTATCGCGACGCTGATCGGCTTGTGGGTATGGAGCGAGCTGTCCTTCGACAAACATCATCAACACTACGGCCGAATAGTTCAGATTATGCAACAGCAGACGGTCGATGGTAAAGTTATAACCGGTTATGCCATACCGCGTCCGTTGGAGAATGCTATGCGCGATAACTATGGAAACGACTTCACTCACTTGTCGATGTCCACCTGGACAGATGACAATATTTTGACCTGGGGCGAGCACAGCATTTCCCAAACAGGCAATGCCGTACAAAAGGACTTCCCTGAAATGATTTCATTAAGGATGATTTCGGGCACGCGAAGCGGACTCGATGACCCTGCCTCCATTCTTCTTTCCGCATCAGCCGCCAAGGCGCTATTCGGAAATACAGAGCCGCTCAATCAATCTGTAAGCATCGGCGGCAGATTGGATGTGAAAGTAACCGGTGTGTATGAAGATCTGCCATCCAACTCGAGCTTCAACGAGTTAAAGTTTCTGTCGAGCTGGGACCTGCGTGTTGGCTCTGAAGACTGGATGAAGCGTGCCGCAGACAAATGGGATAACAATTCCTTTCAACTTTTCGCACAATTGGCTCCGGGCGCTGATATGAAGCAGGTGGCGGAAAAAGTGAAACCGATTCGCGCCATCCATTCCAAAGACAATACTTTTAAACCCGAGATCATTCTTCACCCTATGAGTGAATGGCATCTGCGTTCGAATTGGGAAAATGGCGTAAAGACCGGCGGCCAGATTGACATGGTATGGATGTTCGGCATCATCGGCGCCGCAGTACTGCTATTGGCCTGTATCAATTTCATGAATCTTGCCACGGCGCGATCAGAAAAGCGCGCCAAGGAAGTGGGCATTCGAATGACTATCGGTTCAGTCCGTGGCCAGTTAATTCACCAGTTCTTAAGTGAAAGTCTGCTTGTGGTAATGCTGGCTTTTGTGGTAGCCCTCGGTGCGGTTCAGGTAGCCCTGCCGTGGTTTAACAGGTTAGCCGACAAGCACATTGAAATCGAATGGAGCAATCCCTTCTTTTGGATATCGAGTGCAACCTTCATCATCATCACGAGTCTTTTGGCCGGTTCTTATCCAGCCTTCTTCCTTTCTTCATTCCGGCCCGTGCATGTGCTGAAGAGCTCTTTCAAAACAGGCAGGCAAGGATCGCTTCCCCGGAAAGTACTGGTGGTGTTTCAATTTGCCGTTTCCATTGCGCTCGTCATCAGCACGCTGATCATCTACGATCAAATCCAATACTCCAAAAACAGGCCTATCGGATACAATCGCGACGGATTAATCATGATGCAGGTGAAGTCGCCCGACTTCAACGGAAAGTACGATGCCTTGCGACAGGAGTTGAAAAGCACAGGTGCCGTTGTTGAGGTGAGCGAGTCTTCCAGCTCTCTCACGGAAATATACAACAACAGTAGTACGTTCTCCTGGAAAGGAAAAGATCCTGACTTACAGTCTTCTGACTTCGGAGTTATTGCTGTGAGTATGGATTACGGCGCTACACTCGGCTGGGAAATAAAAGAGGGACGTGATTTCACGCCTGATTTTGCAGCAGACACGATGGCGTTGATCCTGAACGAGGCCGCTGTGAAGTTCATAGGTGAAAAAAATCCGATTGGCATGGAGATCACCCGCGGTGATCAAAAGTTTCATGTAATCGGCATTGTGAAAGATCTCATTATGGAATCGCCTTATCGCGAAGTCAGGCCCAACCTCTACGGCCTTGATACCAAATCGGACGCGGTCAATTGGGTTAACTTCAAACTAAATCCCGCGCGTAGCACCAGCGAGTCCATCGCCGTCATCGAATCAGTAGTCAGGAAGTATGCTCCTACAGTTCCTTTTGATTACAAGTTTTCTGATGTCGAGTATGGCAAGAAATTCTCGACAGAAGAGCGCATAGGACACCTGGCCTACGTGTTCACGGTACTGGCCGCATTCATTAGTTGCCTGGGCCTGGTCGGTCTTGCCTCGTTTGTAGCCGAACAACACACGAAGGAAATCGGCATTCGAAAAGTATTGGGTGCCACAGTAATTCAGTTATGGGGAAAGCTCTCATCAGGCTTCGTCGTACTGATCGGAATTTCGAGTCTGGCCGCCGTGCCCATTGCCTATTACGCGATGTCGCAATGGCTGGAAAAATACCCATACCGCGTAGCCATTTCGTGGCAAACCATGGTATGGTCAGTAACCGGAGCGCTGGCGATTGCGCTGGTTACGGTAAGCTATCAGTCGATAAGAGCCGCCCGGATGAATCCGGTAAAGAGCTTGAAGTCGGAATAAAAGTGTTCTCCAAATGGTGTGCAACGTGCCTACCTCCGCCATTCGAATACCTATTCTGTCTTGACCTCGCCGTGCTGTATAGCATCAAGGGCAATCAGGACAAAATGGTACAGGAATATGGACAAGACGCAAAAAACATCATTGTGTCTTACATACACATACGCCTACGGACGCAACCGGAATCGCCATAGGCGCCCGGTTACACAGGCGTGATCGTTACGAAGGAAGGTTGAGCTACGAACTTTAATTATGCTACAAGGAGTTGTCCAGGGCGTCTACGATCTCGTTCTTGGTCATCGCGCCAGACTTTCTCCAGATGGGTGTCTTCCCTTTGTACAGAATTAGTGTGGGTACTGATTCAATGCCCAGCTCTTTGGCCAGTTGCCGATTGTCGTACAGCTCGATCTTGATCACTTTCACACCTTGTTCGTGCGAAATTTCCTCAACCACCGGAGCAAGTTTCTTGCATCCGCCACAATGCTTTGAACCAACATCTACAAGGACAACCTCTTCTACCGGTATCAGCTTATCAAACTCTGCTTTCGTGAGACCGGTACCCGTTCCTGCCGAGGTTTCAATGGGATTACCTGCACCGATCCAATGGGCAAGTCCGCCGGGAAGCGCGTACACCTCTTTGAAACCCGCCGCGACAAGCTTCGCCGATACGGTCGTGCTCCTTCCGTTGTTTATGGAATAGACAAATACTGGTTTGTTCTTGTTTAGTCCTGCACTTGCCGTGGCGAGCTGCTCATCGTCGGGAACAAAAAAGTTGATGGCGCCTTTGAGGTGATTCTCGTCAAACTCCTGTGGCGATCGAACGTCGAGAATCTGAGGTTCACTGGTATTTCGTAACTTCTCTTCGAATTGTGTCAGCGTGAGTCCGTTCTTGCCCGAAGGCTGCGCGAACAAAGGCAGAAAAAAGAGAGCGAAGACGCTCGATAAAATAACACGACGCACCATAATCAATTGCTTTTAGGTTGAACAAAAGGTTAACCGAAAATTGGTGGTCGGCTGAGCCAAAGATATAAAATATTTAAACTCTATGGAAATAGTAGATATTTATTTTATTTGCAGGCCTGGTGTTCTTCCTACCATAACCATCGCTATGTCTTCTCTTCAATTGCGCCGTTATTATCAGTGCTATATATTTCTTCTACTGTTAATCCTCACGGTCCCCACGCCCGGATCCGTCCTGGCGCAAAAGCGTGCCGCGACAAAGCCAAATATCGTGCTGATCCTGGTCGACGACATGGGATTCTCCGATATCGGTTCCTATGGATCAGAAATTAAGACCCCGAATCTGGACAGGCTGGCCAGCGAAGGCACCCGTTTCAGGGAATTCTACAACAACTCCATTTGCGCCCCTACCCGTGCATCGCTGATTACCGGGCAGTATCCTCACAAGGCCGGAATGGGCTACTTCGACGTAAATCTGGGACTGCCACCTTATCAAGGATTCCTCAATCACGAATCGCTCACGATCGCCGAAGTATTGAAACAAAATGGTTACTCCACACTCATGTCAGGAAAGGCGCACCTGGGAAAGGATAGTTTGGCCTGGCCCAATCAACGGGGCTTCGAGCAGTTCTATGGATTCATTCCCGGCGCCAGCAATTACTTCGACATCGGTGAATTCGGGAAGGCTGAACCAGTGGTACTGATCAAGAATAACCGCAAGGAGATATTGAAACCGGGCGAGTATCTCACCAACAAGATCACCGACAATGCGCTGGCGTTCCTCGACGAACAAAACAAGACGGGGAAGCCCTTCTTCCTCTATCTCGCCTTCAACGCTCCTCACTGGCCACTACAGGCGTTACCGGAAGATGTAGCCAAATACCGGGGGCGCTATGACATTGGATGGGATTCGCTTCGCGGCGAGCGTCTCAAACGGCAGCGCGATCTCGGTATATTGCCGCCTGGCCACAGCGTTGCGTCACGCGACAAAGATGTTCCGTTATGGGACAACCTGACATTCGACCAGAAGCAACTATGGAAAGCGAAAATGGAGGTTTATGCAGCCATGCTCGACCGTGTGGATCAATCCATCGGAAGGCTGCTCGTAAAACTGAAAGAACTTGATAAAGACAAGAACACGCTTATCGTTTTCATCTCAGATAATGGTGCGCAAGGAGGATTTTCAGGAACAGCGCGCAAGCCCACCCGGAACACGGGGCCTGTGGGAACTCCCGGGTCTTATGATTACCAGGAGCAACCCTGGGCCTATGTGTCGAATACGCCGCTGCGCCAATACAAGAACAACATGCATGAAGGAGGCTTCAGTTCGCCCTTTATAGCCTGGTGGCCCGAGAAAGTGCCCGCTGGCAAGCTCGTTACCGGGACGGCGCATCTCATCGACATCGCACCCACATTCTATGAAGTGGCAGGTGCTCAATACCCTTCCTCCTATAACAATTACAAGTCAAATTCACTGCCCGGACGAAGCCTCGTGCCTGTGCTTAAGGGGCAGGCCGAGGTGGTGACCCGTGCTGAGGGAATCTTCTGGGAACGTGCCGGAAATCGCGCGGTGCGCAAAGGCGGGTGGAAGATTGTTTCCACCTTTCCATCTTATCAATGGGAGTTGTACAATATCGTAAGCGACCGAGGCGAAACCCAAGACCTTGCACAGCAGAAGCCGGAAATCGTGAACGAACTGTCGGCGGACTATTTCAAGTGGGCCGAACGCAATGGTGTAGTGGACTACGACAAAATTAAACCGGCACAGCCAATGACCATCCCGGGGCAGACGCCTGTGGCCCAGCACTAAACAAATTGACGTTTTGCAAGTACTTCATGCGATTCTTCCGCCGATGCAACGGGATGCCTATTGCTCTCTTTTTACTACAGCGGCGCTTGCCTGTGCCGTGGGGAACACCGTAATGTCCGCCAGCACGACGTGTGCGGGGGCTTGCAGCACGTACAACATGATGTCCGCAATGTCTTCGCCCGTAAGAGGTTTCATGCCTTTGTATACATTCGCCGCACGTTCCGCATCGCCTTTGAAGCGCACGATTGAAAACTCAGTATCAACGAGTCCCGGGTTGATCGAGGTGACCTTGATGCCGTAAGCATTCAGGTCAAGTCGCATACCCTGCGTAATGGCATCTACGGCAAACTTGCTCGCGCAATAGACGTTGCCATTGGGATAAACCTCCTTACCAGCAATCGATCCGAGGTTGATGATGTGCCCGCGCTGGCGGCCGGTCATGCCGGGGAT
>DATHKA010000600.1:0-13154 GCA_035489615.1 Chryseolinea sp. | reverse complement strand
GTAACTGAACGACGGATCATCGTTCATTTGTTGAAGGAAACGTCCCACCACCGGCAACGCCGTAGCTGCCCCCTGCCCTAACGACGTACTTCTGAAATGCATGCGTGGATCGTCAGCACCCACCCAACATCCTACCACCAGACGAGGTGTGATGGCGATGAACCAACCATCTGTATTCGACTGTGTCGTACCGGTCTTACCAGCAATGTCATTGGTTAGTCCGAACTTCGTGCGCAACGATGCACCCGTGCCCTCGTTCACAACGCGACGCAGCATGTGCAGCATCATGGCCGACGTTTCCTTCGAAAGGGCGGCAACCGGCTCATCCCGTTGACCAAATCTTTCCAGAACGTTTCCCTCCAAATCGGCAATCGCGGTGATGTATACGGGGCTGACGTGCTTGCCGTGATTGGCAAAGGCGCCATAGGCATTAACCATTTCCATCACGGAAATCGACGCGGTCCCAAGCGCCAGAGAAGGAACCTTTGGCAGATCGCTTCGAATACCCAGTCGTTCGGCCATGCGTATGGTGTTGGTGATCCCGGCTTGCTCCATCAATTTTACTGACACGGTATTCACGGACCCTGCCAGGCCGCCCTCCATGCTGTATTTCTGGTCATAGGTGTCTGCTTCGCTGTTCTCTGGTGTCCAGTCCTCCATATTCGTATACGACGTCCTGCGTGCCGAGACATAGTCACAAGGACTCACACCCTGCTCTAGCGCCGCCGCATATACAATGGGCTTGAAGGTGGATCCCACCTGGCGTTTGGTCGTGGCGCGGACATGGTCATATTGAAAGAACTCATGATCAATGCCACCAACCCATGCCCTAAGCGCACCGGTATGTGGGTCCATCGCCAGCAGCCCGGCTTGAAGAAATTTGAGGTGATGGATGAGCGAATCGTAAATGCTGATTTCTATTTCCTTTTCCCCCTTCCAGTCGAACACGCGTCGCGGTCCCGGCTTCTTTAGTTCCGCCATGATCTGCTGCTCGCTCAACCCCTCCTTCTTCATAGCCTTGTATAGGGGTAGCTGTGTCACATGTGCTTTTCCAATGCTGGTCAGCGTGGCGCTGTTAAGCTGACTATTGAAGCGTTGCTGTATAATGGCCATTTGGCTTCTCACGGCCTCTTCGGCAAATCGCTGCAGGCGCGAATCGATAGTGGTGTATATCTTTAACCCGTCGGTGTAAAGGTTGTACGCTGATCCGTCGGGTCGTTTGTTTTGTCGGCACCACGCAAGCAACTCAGCTTTGAGGTATGACCGAAAGTAAGGAGCAAGACCTTCGTTGTGAGAGAGCCGTTGATACTTAAGTTCCAAAGGTTTCTTTTGAAGCACACCTTTCTCTGTCGCTGAGAGGTAGCCATACTTTTCCATTTGGGCAAGCACGACATTGCGACGTTGCGTAGCACGCTCGGGATAAACGCGAGGATTGTAGCGATAGGTAGCCTTCAGCATACCCACGAGGACCGCTGACTCATCGATGGTCAGCGACTGCACAGGCTTCGAATAAAAGCGCTCGGCCGCAGTCTTGATCCCGTACACATTGTCGCCAAATGAAATGGTGTTCAGGTATAGAGCCAGAATCTGATCTTTAGGATAGATCTTTTCAAGTCGCTTTGCGATGATCATCTCCCGCACCTTGTTGATCGGCATGGAAAGGAACGCGTAAGACCTCCTTGGAAAAAGATTCTTGACCAGTTGTTGGGTAAGCGTGCTCCCACCCCCTGCCGATTCATCCTGCAGGGCCAGTGTCTTGACAAACACGCGGAGCAGACTTCTAATATCGATGCCGCCGTGCTTGTAGAAGCGTGCATCCTCAATACTGATCAGCGCATTCCGCAGGCCATCGGGGATCTGATCGGGCGCAACAGGCGATCTCTCCTGCAGATAGTATCGGCCCAGGAGGACGCTGTCGGCGCTATATACCTCGGTGGAGATTTGATTACTAATTGAACTCAGCTCCTGCTTGTCGGGAACCCGGCCAAATACGCCCATCCACACCATGGCCACAAAGGCCACGATCAAAAGTATCACGGCTGCAGCGCCATATAGCGCCCAGCGAAGTATGCCAGGCCGTTTGCTCACGACCTTCGCGACCCACGCGGTTACACTTTTAATACCCTTCCAAATGCCGATAAAGAGACTTTCCATGCTTCGTATAGCGAACTAACGAATTTGGCTCGCAAAAAACGTGCGCGTAAGTCATTTTCGGTGCTAAATGCCGCTAAAAAGAATCGGGCGTCTGAGTTTGCTTGGATTACTACCCGCGACCCGGCTCAAATCGAAAACGCCGATCGCTGGTTACGTGTATGAAATGCGCGCCGATCTTCTGCCGCAAATTGTCGATGTACACTTCGATGGATGTATCGAACAGGTAGACTTCCGATCCCCATATGTTGCATAGGAGATTCTCGTGGCTGATCGACTTACGTGGGTTCTGCGCAAGGAAGAACAACAATTCGAACTCAGGTTTGCTGAGACTGATCTCCTTGCCCCCGCTCCAGACAGAATGAGATCGTCGGTTGATGACAAGCTCTCCTACGTTTAGCTCAGGCACGCGCTTGCGGATTACAAACCGGCGCTTCAATACGGTCTTGACTTTGTAGGTTAACGCACGAAGTCCAATAATTTTTTCAATAAAATCGTCACCACCTGTGTCGAAGGCCGCTTCCTGGTAGTAGCTCTCTGATTTTGCTGTAAGGAAGAAAATGTAGGTCTCTTCGAATCGCTTCATACCGCGCAGTTCGCGGCATATCTCAATGCCGTTGGGATGGGGCATCATGATGTCGAGAATGATGAGATCCGGATTGAACTCTTTGGCAACCGCTATCGCCTGATAACTGTCCTCAAGTGTTTTTACTTTGAAGCCTTCCTTTTCGAGGTTATACTCCAATAGCTCCAAGATATCCCAATCGTCATCTATCAAAAGAACTTTACCTACCTTGTTGTCGTGCGCCACGTATAAACGAAAACCTGTTCCGTAACGAAAGTACGTGTTGCGTGTTACCCGACCGTTATTCGGTAGTTATCTGTCGGTGAAATTACTGCATGGCAAATTTCATCGCTTGCCCATGGCAACCGCCAACGCCACGGCATCCGACGTATGATCGTCATACTGCACGTTGATACGAATGTCTGACTCGATCCATGCCTGAACTTTTTCGAGGCTGCTCTTCTTGAGCTTCTTTAACACAGGAACGCCCATACGCTTAAGTGCCTCAGCATTGTAGTGTTGCTCAAGCTGTGATTTCATGGGAAGCACCATGAGCTTCTTGCCCATGTACAACGCTTCGGCTGGAGTCTCAAAGCCGGCGCCACACAATATGCCCTTACAAGCGGCCATGCTCATGGCAAACGCTCCCTTGTTTACCGGATATACCGAAAGCCGGCCGGTGTGATACGGTTTCTTCGCGTGCTTCGAGAATACCTGCCAGTTAATACCCTTGACCTTCGACAAGAGAGGAACGAGTTTTTTGTCATCGAAAGCGGGCAGGTATACCGTGTAATGATCTCCCTCGACAACCCTCGATTCGCGTATCGGCCGGCGGATCACCGGCGTAAACATATTTGAATCGTACTGTTCGAAATGAAACGAAACATATTTGTCAACAGGTGCATAACTTTTTAATACCCACTCGCCGACGGGATCGATTTTCTTCGGTTTGGGAACATGCGGAGACAACAAGGCAGTCTGGTGACTGAGTCCAACGCAAGGGATGTCGCGCTTGCGGCACGCCCATGCCGTGATGGGCTCAAAGTCATTGATCACCAATTCGTACTTGTCGACAGGAAACTTCTTTATTTCCTTGTAAACTTCCTTAGTGCTGTTGTTTTTGAACGTCTTGAGGAAGTCAATGCCGCCGTTCTTTCCAAAGAAAAAGCTAAGCCCTTTGGAATAATATTTCACCGGGTAACCAAGTTTGATATCGGCCTGTGCGCCACTGATAAAGATGTCGACGTCGCCATAAGACCGCAATACAGGTATTACATCTTCGGCGCGTGCCAGGTGGCCGTTACCAGTGCCCTGGATAGCATAAAGAATTTTCATTTTTTCGGAGATAAGAATTCGTCGACCAGTTCCCGGAATATCTCTTTATTGTTTCGGTCATCGCGAATCCGTTTGGGTAATTTAATGCGTTGCGCGACCTGATCTTCCTGGTAACGGTATATTTTCCAATTGCCGTCGTGATATTCCAATGCCGTGAGATTTTCGATCCAGTCGCCGCTGTTAAGATACGTTACTTCTCCCTTTTCTGTAACAATTTTTCTGATTTCCGGGTGGTGTATATGGCCGCATACCACGAAGTCATAGTTGTTCTCGATCGCGATTTCTGCAGCCACCTTTTCAAAATCGTTGATAAACTTGACGGCACCCTTCACGCTGTCCTTCACCCGTTTGGAAAGTGAAATTTTCTCGCGGCCCAGGCGCGTGAGCACCCAGTTTACAAAGGTGTTCAGAATGATGAGCGAGTCATATCCCATGGCGCCCAGTTTCGCCAGCCACTTCGAATACTGCATGGTCACGTCGAATACATCGCCATGGAAGATCCAGGCACGCTGGCCATTTAATTTCAGGACGATCTTGTTGTCGATCTGGAACGACCCTACGCGAAAGCCCGAAAAGCGTCTAAGCATCTCGTCGTGATTGCCGGTGAGGTAAGTGACCTTGGTGTTTCGCGTAACGAGCCCGGTGATGTGCTTCACCACTTGCATATGCGACTTGGGCCAGAATCGTTTGGAGAACTGCCACATGTCGATGATGTCGCCGTTCAGGATAAGTCTTTTGGGGCGTATTGTTTTCAGATAACGAAGCAATGCTTCTGCATGACAGCCATACGTTCCGAGATGAATGTCAGAAAGGACAACAAGATCTACGTCTCTCTTTCGCTTTTTGCCCATAGCGTGTAGGGTCACCGTGCCGGATCACAGCCCAGGCGTTGCCGTGGCTGTTGTGCTTGCTCCATCACCGCGCAGAGCTTCGCGATCGCTGACACAATAACCTGTTTACAAAGATAAGCAACCCGCACCGGTATGTTGCAACCCGGGTGATTATGAAATTGTTATGCCAACGAATGCGGCTTGTGCGCCATCGCAATCACGGCTTCACAGCACCGTTGATTGTCCTTCATATTGCTACGGCGTACTTGCACGCCATCGCAATCAGGGTGTCACAAACCGTTGATTATCCCTTCATATTGCTACGGCGCGCTAGAAATGAAAACGGAGGTATTTTATCTTCTCTCCCTGCGCAGAAAACTGCTCTTCGTAGCGCGTCCTGATGTCGTAGCACTCGGGGCGTAGCGGGTCATTATACAAATCCTGCGTCCAACGAAGGTCATAGACGTCGCTTCGTTCCTGAACGGTTTCCAGGGTGTATTCGAAAAGTCCGGTGTTATCGGTCTTCAATCGAATGTAACTGCCAGGCTTCACCAGGCGTTTATAGGCATCCAGGTATCGTGGACTCGTCAGGCGCCGTTTGATGTCACGCTTGCGAGGTCGCGGATCGGGAAAAGTGATCCATATTTCATCTACCTCACCAGCGGCGAAGAAGTTCTCGATAAGCAAAATGGGTGTCCTTAGGAAGGCGACGTTGGTGAGATTCTGCTCCACAGCAAGGGTGCTTCCCTTCCAGATTCGCTCGCCTTTGATGTCGACGCCAATGAAGTTTCGATCGGGAAATGCCTTCGCGAGATTGACGGAATACTCCCCACGTCCGCAGGCCAGCTCAAGCGTAACGGGACGCTCGTTGTGAAAAAAGGATTCGCCCCATTGCCCTTTGATCGTTTCATAGATGTCCTTGGACCGCTCGATAACGTTGCTACGCTCCTCGATGATCTTAAACCTCTCCAGCTTGCGCTTCATAGATTCTCAATTTCTGCAACCACAAATGTGCTGCCGCCCACAAAGATAAAATCGTCGTCGTTTGAATTTTGCAGGGCCTCCCGTATCGCATCATTCACATCCGGGATCACCTTGCCCCGAAGGCCAAACCCTGCTGCTGCCGTCCGAAGCTGTTCGGCCGGCAGGGCCCGCGGAATCTTTGCCTGACAAAAGTAATAAGTAGCTTCTGTGGGCAACTCGGCAAGAATGGACGTAATGTCCTTGTCCTTGACCATCCCAATCACCATATGCAAACGCTCATAGCGCTGGGCGTGAATCTGCTTAACCACCTCGCGTATACCGTCCAGGTTGTGACCGGTATCACAAACCAGCAAGGGCCGCCTGGAAAGAATCTGCCAGCGCCCTTTGAGATGAGTATTTGAAACGACACGGGTTAAGCCCTTTTGGACCTCGCCGTTGGTAATGGTCAAGCCCTTTTCACGAAGCACGTCCACAACGGCCAGCACACCCGCAAGGTTTCGTTGCTGGTAACTGCCCTGGATCGGAAGCTCCAGCGACTCAAATAACACCTGATTATCTCTCGTCACATGAAGAAGGTTGATGCCCGCATGAACGGTTTGGGTGATCGCGTAGTGCGCTGGTGCGAAAGTCAGGGGCGCATTCAGTTCACGACTGCGATGAATGAATATCTCATCCAGTGCCTCTTGCCGTTCACTGATCACAACCGGAACTCCGGGCTTGATGATTCCAGCCTTCTCGGCTGCAATCTTTTCCAGCGTGTCGCCGAGTATGTCCTTATGATCCCATCCAATGTTGGTGATGAGCGACACGAGGGGCGTAATCACGTTAGTCGAATCGAGTCGACCGCCAAGACCAGTTTCAATTACCGCGACATCTACCTTCGCTGCTACAAAATAATCAAACGCCATGGCCACGGTGATCTCGAAGAATGATGGCTCGATCAATTCGATTTGGGATTGTATTCGATTCACAAAATCCAGCACGAAAGAACGAGGAATCAGTTCGCCATTAAGCCGAATACGCTCGGTAAAATCCTTAAGGTGTGGAGAAGTATAAAGGCCCGTGTTATAGCCGGCCTCCTGCAATATCGAAGCGATCATGTGCGACGAGCTGCCCTTGCCATTGGTGCCTGCGACGTGCACCGATTTGAATTTCTCCTGAGGATCTCCGAGTGCGCGGCAGAGCCTGACGGTGTTCGTCAGGTCATTCTTGAGGGCGGCAGACCCGATGCGCTGGAACATCGGCAGGTTACTATAGAGAAACTGAACCGCGGCGTCGTAACTGTGAAACATCCGGCGGCAATACTAGTACGTCATTGCAGAAATAACTAAACAAAGAATACTATTCTGAAGGCCAGAATTCAAAGAGATCAAAGCACCTTACCTGGATACAACGCGAAACGTGATCTTACCCTCTGACTGAGCCGGCAGGTTGGATCCCTTCGGAACGAACACCAGCTGTTGAATCGCTGCCTTGAGTTTGCGCTCCGCCTCAAGGCTCAAGCCGCGTTGTAAAGGCGTGACCGAAATCACATCGCCCTGATCATCGACTTTCACCATGAACTCGTAGACCCCGTACGCGTCGTCGGGTAACGTGGGTGCCTGTACAGAAGGCCACTCAAAACCATTAAAGCCAGACATAGAAACACCGCCGCCGCCACCACCAGGCTGCCCATAGAGGGCTTTGGCATCGAGCTTTCCTTCAGGATTGCCCTTATCGCCAACCTTTCCTTTGTCGTCGCCATGATTACCGGGCTTGCCGGCCTTTTCACCCGACTCGCCGGTACCCGCCGCGGTCTGCTCTTTGGGTTTGAACACGGCTTTTGAATCGACCGTAGGCGCCTCCGGTTTCTTCTCCTCAACCTTCTTTTCAGGAACCTTCTCCGCTACTTTCTCAGGAACTTTCTCAGCCGGTTTTTCAACCGGCGGTTTCTTCTCTTCAGGCTTCTTCTCCTTCACGAGCACCGGGCTTTCCGGATCGTCGTTGCGCTCGGCAATTTCCGGCTTTGCTTCCACCGGGGTTGGTTCCGTGGCAGGCGGCTTGACTTCGGGCCGAGGTTCTTCCTTGACTTCAGGCGTCGAAGCGGGTACTTCTTGCTGTTTGGGCGCTTCAGCCTGATCGCCGTGGTTACCCACTGGCTCCGTTGGTTGCAAGTCTCCATACCCTTCCGTATCGAGGCCAAAGTTAAGCTCTACGCCATATTCCGGAAGCGGTGGATTGGGAGGGCGCCACGCAACTAGTACGAACAAGGCAACCAGGAGTACCGCTTGCAATCCGGCCGTAGTCAGGCCCGCCACGATGCGATTTTTCTTGTTCAATCGCTCTTCCTCTATCATCACCTTCAACTGCTTGCTCTGCCTGAAGAAGTCTTTCATTTTAACTGGTATTTAATGGTTAGTCGCTAATCCTGAGCTGTCAATAGTACTAACTACTAGAGTGACTCAGGACCAGTACTAATAATGCAGCACCCACAAATTATTACCGTAGTCCCCCCCCTTCATTCCATCCGCGGTGGCCTGAGCCGTCTGGTAAGACTCACCGTCAGCAACCGCCAACCGGTGAAACTTCACTTTTCCATAAGGCGGAATGATATGGGAGGTTACCCCTTTCTTGCTCAGTTTCCGGGCATAGTCCATAATGAGGTCACCGTCGATTGCGCTGGCGACAACTACATAGTATTTGCCAGAACGGCCGGTTAACGTTTCAATGGTACCTGCCGGAAGCGCAGCCGGCGCCTGAGTATCTGCCTGCTTGGCCGCTTCCTCGCGTTCACGCGCAGCCTGCTCAGCCGCCCTTCGCTGTTCTTCAGCCTCGGCAGTAGCCAATTTTTCACGCTCTCTTCTGGCCTCAAGGGCCAACTGATTCGGTCGATAGCTTACAAAATACCAGATCAATCCACCGGCCACCACCAGTAGCGCAAGGACACCTAATATCTTTGGCCAGATCGGAGGCCGTTCCTCTTCGTATGAATAGTTATAGTTCGGCTCGTAGTAAGCATTATCCTCGGCAAACTCTTTACGCTCCTGAACAGGAGGTGTTGGAACATCCAGTATCGGTTCGGGCGATGTGAAACCTGATTCTGTATTCGACGCGAAGGGTGCGTCCTGTTCTGTGCCCGGCTCCTCTCGTTTCAGCGGCTCATAGTCGATCTCGGGGAGTCCAAAGGAATCATCTGGATTTTCGATGTTCTCTTTACGTTCCTCTTCGTTTTCGTTCGTAGGTGTTGACATATCAGGGAGCTTATGGTTATTCCAAAGTTAAAATTAATCAAAGTTAAACTTAATATTTCTTCAATACAAGCCAGCCACTTTGCGTCAACCCCCCCACCGAAAATGAGTAATTACTAATTACTCATTACTAATTTCAAAAGCTCCAGGTGATTCCAGCCATCGCCTGAAATCCCCTTGCCGGATAGTTCAAAAACAACGGATACTTCGTCGACGTGATATTATTTAACTGTACGAACAGGCTAAAGCTCTGCGAAAAGAGGTATTCAGCTTTGAAGTTCAAATCAAAGGCTGCATCCAGTTTTACCGTCTTATCGGTAGCCGGATCCCACGCCTTCATTCCTCCCTGTGCGATAATGTTGGCGCTCAGCAATATCTTGTCATACACATTGTATGATCCATTGGCTGTGACCCGGTACGTCGGTCTGTGCCATGGTTCCGCCAGACTGCTGGTCTTATAGCCAAAGAAATCACCGCGCAGCATGAACTTGGCTTTCTCAGACTGTGCATACGCCATCGCAACAAAGAAATTCACGCGACGGGTACCCGATCCCTGATCGTAGACTACGTCGAACTTCGCCTGATCAGATTCGGCGTTGATGAAATAGTAGTAATTCTTCAGCGTTGCCATCGACAGTCCCGCATGTGCTGACACCTTACTTCCAAGGCGGGCTTTTATTCCACCCGTGAAATCGACTGCCTTATTCGTGTGAAAGATGGGGACACCCGGTGCGAGCCAGAGATTCTCATATGACAAGGACCGTAATGAAACCTTTTCGATACCACCTGTGAGCGAAGCAAAAACGTCGAGGGACGGTGTGATGGGATAAGTTGCTTCGATGTCCGGATAGACGTGTACATCTTTGTTATCGATCGTGTCGTTCTCGTATGCCACCTTGAATCCAACTCTTAACTTGAGGTCCTCGACTGGCTCAAACTGGAATGAAGGTGTTACCACGAAGAGGTTCCTTGCACCAACATCAACGTTTACATCTTTGCGGTTAATCATAGTGTAATCGGCGTCGATATTGATCTTTTGATCCTCGTTCAATTCATATGCCGACCTGAACACCAGGTCAAACTGCGTCTCTTTCGCGCTGAACTTATCATTGAGATGGCTAAAGCCTGCGCCGAGCTTGTATGAGAAATCTGAGTTTGATGCGTTGGTCAGGTCGCCATACAACTTGAACAGGTTGTACGACTGCTTGATCGAAGTCGGATCTACCGACATTCCTTCCGGGTAACCGTAGAAATGCGTGGTGCGGTTCTCAAATCCAACATCGCCCGACAAGGCAATCGCATCGTTGAAAGTCTTTCCAAATACGTTAATGCCAGACGAGCCACTGCCCGAATTGCGTCCGTCGACCGGGCCGCGGTCGGAGCTTTGATGATAAGCATGGGCGCCCAGAAGCTTGTTCTTGTCGCGGGTGGTGTTGTAGTATGCCTCGAGCAGCGGCGACGTATAGTTTCCGAACCCGGCACGCAAGAACCCACCGTAAACTTTTGACTCTCCCTCCTGCTTCAGCTTCAACGGACGAAGCTGCATCGTTATCGGAGGCGGCTGGAAATTTACCGACTTGAAATCGTAGGAGATTGGCGGCTTGATTGGTTCGGAAGCACGCGGCGGAATCTTGTCGAAATTCCGGTTTGCTTCTGGCAGCGTGATCTGACGCTCCGTTACGATCTTGATTTCGACATCTTCTATTTCTCCATCACCTTCCCACTCCTTCTTAGGCTTTCCTTTGTCGGTACCTTCCTGCGCATAGCCCGAGAGTGAAGTGAATAGCATGATGACCGACGCTAATGCGCCGTAGCAACCGCTTAACCGGAAGATCTTTCTTGTCGTTATTGTATAGATCATAGACGATTGAATCATCTCAAAAAAAGGTTATCGGTTAATATCCAGGGTATCTTGTTCTGCTTCGGCTTCCTTCTCCGCCTGCGCCTTTTCGATCACAGCCAACTTGACTTTTGCCTCATCCTTGATCTTTTGCTGCGGCGATCCTTCAATAAGCGACTTCAAGGTCTCCTTCGCCTGGAACACATTGTCCATAGCGACGCAGTTGTCGGCAATGAGCAGAAACGCCTTACCCACCCATTCTTCGTACGCCTCGAAATCTTTGCTCAGACTGATGAGGGTTTCATAAGATTGTTTGTATTGCTTTTGCTCATAGAATACCTGCGCGAGCATATACTTTGCTTCCGCGCCATATTCATCACGGGCAGCATTGAGCGTATTGAGGAATTCATCTTTGGCGCCATCGAGGTCACCTTTGGCAAAGGCCGTCTTACCCAAAAAAAGCGAAGCCTTGTTTTGCGCACCTGCGTTTACATTGCCTCTCTCCAGGATAAGTCGAGCATAGGTGTCCGTCGAATCATACTGCTTGAGTTGGTAAAACGATTCCATCAAACCTGACCATCCAAGATACTGGTCCTTCTTGTTCGTAGCCTGGCGCGCAAACTTTCTATAGGATGTTACAGCATTTTCAAACCTGCCCTGTCTATATTCTATCTCCGCTACACGACCAATGGATTTGCCGGCAAAACCGGACGGAATCTCCTCAGACACCTCCTGGTACAAGGGAAGCGACTGCTCGTATTCACGAAGACGGTAATGGGATTCCGCGATGTAGTACTTCGCTTCGTAGGTCTTCGCCGACTGCGGATAGCTGCTGAGGAAGCCCTTTAGCGTCACGATCGCCTTTTGATACTGCTGGTCGAAATAAAGATTCTTGGCAGTTTCAAACTCCACGTTCTCAAGTCCTTTGTTTTCCGGATTCGCAGTCTTGATCATAGCAAGGTACTTGTCGAAATCGCCCGACTTGCCTGCGAGATTCATCGCTTCCTGTAAGGGCAACAGCACTTCCTGCGCTACCGGATGCGTCGGGTACTGCTGGATCAAGGCGCTATAATCGCCAATAGTTTTATCGTATTGCTTCAAGTTGAAGAATGATGCCCCACGGCGCATGAATGCGTATGGAATGAAACGGGCGTCCGTCCCGGTTCTGATGATTTGTGAAAGTCCGTCGATCGCAGCCTGGTAGTTACCTTGCTCAATGTCGAACTGGGCCAGTTGGAAGATCGCCTCATCTCTGTACCGCGACTTGGGATACGACTTGGCGAGCTCGCTGAACATGTTCTTCGACTCCTGAAATTTACTTTCAATACCATAGATGACGCCAGACTGCAACAATACATAGTCATTGTCGGGAGAGCCCAGCGCGCGTGCCTTGTTGTAGTTCGATAACGCGTCGCTGTATTGCTTCTTCACATAGTAGCAATCGGCGATGCGAATCACGGCATCGGCATAGTTGGGAGTACTCTTGGTGCCTTTATTGACAAACTCGGTAAAGTTGGCCATCGCCTTGTCGTACTCCTTAGTATTGTAGTATGCGTACCCTAAAGCGTAGCGTGCCTTAAGAGCGATATCCGGGTCAGCGTCGGCGGTCAAACCGATTACCCGCTGATAGCTGGCTATCGCTTCCGGATATCGCTTGCCGAGGGAGAAGGCCTCACCATTCCAGAAGCTGGCAAGCGCTACGTATTTTCTGTCTTTGGGATATTCCAACGACTTATTAAAGTATGTCACGGCCTGTTCATAGTCACCTTTATTGAAAAGCTCAGATCCTTTCAGAAATGAAGCCTTCTGAAAGGCCTGATCGATGTACTGATTCCGGGAGGGCAGTGCCTCGATGTATTCGATCGCTTTGTTGTAGTTGTTACCATTCACATATGCTTGTGCCAGCAACTCGTTGACCTCCACAGCATGCGTACTGCGTGGATATTGTTGAAGATATTTTTCAAACTCGTCGATCGCCAGGTCAGGTTTGCCGGCGTCGTAGGCAACCTTGGCATATTGGAATGAACTCTCTTCCGCCAGCTTGGCATCCTTCGGATTCTTGCGCGCATAGTTAAACGAGTTGAGTGCGTAGGGCTTGTTTCCCTTCTTCAAATACAACACACCGAGATAATAAGAGGCATAATATCCAACGGTATCCTTAGCGGCCGCTGCGCGTTCGAGATAGGCGATGGCCTTGTCGGTGTCGCCTGACGAATAATTAG
>DATHKA010000599.1:0-4944 GCA_035489615.1 Chryseolinea sp. | reverse complement strand
GCATAGAGCTCCGAAATCAACTTCCAATCCGTTCGATCAAACGGATTGGAAGTTGATTTCGGAGCTCTATGCGATCCTGTCCGAAATGAAGCCCGGTCCCATTGTTTCGCTTAACCTCGCCATCGCAACAGGCTATAGTGAAACGCCAACGGCCGGCCTGGACGCACTTCGAAAAATAAGGGGACTGGAAGATCATTATCTGTACCACGCGGCGATGGGAGATTTCCATGCGCGCAATGGCAATGAGCCCGAGGCACAACGTTGCTACGATAAGGCTGTCCAGCTCACGGCATCGCACGCGGAAAAAAACCTGCTGGCCATGAAACAAACCGACCTTCTTTCAGCTGCGAGCCAGTAATTCATCAACCACCTTCGTCATAACTGCTTCCCGGTTCTGAAAATCCCCGCAAACCGTTACGAAGGGGATATCTCTTTTGATCAATGCGTCGCGGAACACACGCATCATTTCTTCGCGACGGTGTCCAAGGTCGCGGAGGCCATCGGCCACCCATGGCACGTCGATATCCAACAGAAAGTACTGTGTGTATCTCGTCTTTCGCTCCAGCTCGAAGAGGATTTCAGGAATCATACCCAGATAGTGCTGTGAATATATTTGCGTCGTGATCGCATCCGTATCGCAGAACAGCAGACGGTTGGCTAGTCGCGATTGTTGCCCGATGCGTTCATCGTGCATTTTACCGATTGCCATGATGTCATCGACGGTAAAGTCATTGGAAATGATCATCTCCCGGGCAACCTCAGGAACGAAAGTCGTGTGATATCGCTCAGCCAGGCGCCGTGCAAGCGTGGACTTCCCGGTGCTCTCGGCCCCGAACAGGCAGATCTTGGTTACGAAGTAATATCGGGCAGCTTCGGCTATAAACGTCCAATAGGTCATCGGCCGGCTGCGAATCATTGTTGCGGAGACCGGGATGCGTTTGCGTTCGGGATCAAAGGCCAGGTGCTGCGCGCCGAGGTGAAGCGCGAAAGGCAGACCATAAGCCTCCGAGCTTATGACCAGGTCGATTTTGGGATATACCCGTTTAATGAATTCACTCCAGGTTTTCGTTCGTTCTTCCAGCGAAAGCATTTCATTGTCGAAGTCGTCAAGAACTGCGAAGGGTCGGACTTTGGACTCGTGGGCAAGCGCCGACTTGACCCACTCAAACCTAGTGTCACCAGCAATCGGATCCTGTGGTGTGTAGCTCATCGATACGATGAGCTCATCGCATTGGCTACACGCATACTCAATCAGCGCGACGTGTCCCTTGTGAATGGGCATGAACTTACCGATGACTAAACCTCTGATCATCGTTGCTGGATGGCTGATTCGAACATTATTGGTGTTCCCTTGCCTGGTATTGACGACTCACGAACAATCCACCCATAACGCTACCGATTCCGTCGGCGACCATGTCGGCCACCGAGTAACTGCGATTGGGGATGTAAGCCCCCTGAATGAGTTCGATGGCGATGCCGTAGACGATGGCAGCGGCTACAACATAGAATAAGACTCGTTTTGCCGAACTCCGGTGGACATCGCGGGGTACTTTGGCGACGATAGGAAGACCCCAGAGCCCCACCAGTGCTGCGAACAAACCTATGTGTACTAATTTATCGGCATTGATCTTTCCCAGCCAATCCTCGTCAGGCAGTTCGTTGCCTGGAACACAAAACAGGATGGTAGCCAATAGGAGCATGCCGATTGCCGGCCAAAAAGACTTTATCGTAATTCTCATGCAAAGTCATCTGGTTAGGAGGTCCCTTTCTTTTACATCGTTAACCCGAAATAGGTTGGGGCATATTTTTTTCGCGGATCCAGTTCCACAACCCGTAGGATGCGACGAAGCAGAATACCATGTACTCCAGTGCAAAGAACTTAATTCCTTTTGAAAAATAAAGGTAGGTAGCCAGGGCATCCACAATTATCCAGATGATCCAGGATTCAATCTTTTTCTCAATCATGTAGAATGTGGTCACGATGCTCATTACGGTGACGAAGGAGTCTGCATAAGGATAGGCGCTCGGTACGCTGAAGATGTTGGGAAGCCATTCATGAAGATTTTCCGCGAATGTGCCGAGAACATAGGTGCCCACAATTCCGATGGTCGATAGCGTGGAAAACCTTTTCCATCCCATAAAGCTCGCTTTGAGTTCGTTGCGCCTGTTCGCCTCTCCTGGTTTTGGATTGGCCCATCGCCACCAGCCGAGAATGTTGGTGACGAAAAAGAATACCTGAAGGAACATGTCGGGGTACAGCTGAACCTGGTAGAAAACAAAGAAAGCCAGCACGACATTCACGATCCCGATGGGCCAACTCCAGATGTTTGACCGTGCCGACAGCCAGACCGCAATACCACCGGCTATCGTGGCAAAGAACTCGAGATAACTCATCTCGTACCCGAGCACGGTGAAGAAGATATACTTGATATCGAAGAAGGTCATAAGTAGAAAGTTCTTAGTGTAGTCGTTTTAAGTAGGAATAGGACAACGTGAATGTGAGCCAAAAGAAATCCATTTATCGCAGAGCACGCTATCCTATCCCGCCACTCAAAAGCGCACGCACGATAACTTGAAGCAG
Source organism: Chryseolinea sp. (assembly GCA_035489615.1). Taxonomy (GTDB): domain Bacteria; phylum Bacteroidota; class Bacteroidia; order Cytophagales; family Cyclobacteriaceae; genus Chryseolinea. The sequence continues at coordinate 2,363 of DATHKA010000599.1, read as the reverse complement.
GATTAGTTGTAACAGTACTCAAAGCACCCTAATACTATTTACGCCTAAATACTTAGGACTAAGGACCAAAGGCTACGTTCACAGTTTGATACAAACGTTTTTTGATTCTGTGAAGAAGTTTAGGGCGTTCCACCCGCCTTCACGTCCCATACCAGAGTCTTTCATTCCTCCGAATGGTGTTCGCAAGTCGCGCAACAGCCAGCAATTCACCCATATGATTCCGCATTGCACCGCCGAAGAAACACGATGCGCGCGCTTGAGATTGTCGGTCCAGATAGAGGCCGCGAGTCCGTAACGGGTGTCATTAGCCATCAGCACGGCTTCGGCTTCGGTTGCAAACGGTGAAATCGTTACGACTGGTCCAAATATTTCCTCCTGGTTGGTGCGGCAGGATTGCGCCAGGCCGGTAATTACGGTTGGGGCGATGAAATAGCCGCCGGCACAACGGCCCGATATATGCACGACTTCACCCCCGCACAACACGCTTCCCCCCTCTTCCCTTGCGAGCGAAATGTATGACATAACCTTCTCCCTATGCGCCGCCGAAATGACCGCGCCCACGTTGATGTCATGATGAAGGGGATCCCCCACCGTCAATTTGCCCGCGCGTTCCACGAAAGCAGAAACAAATCGATCATAAATAGATGCTTCCACCAATATGCGTGAGCCACAAAGACATATTTCTCCCTGATTGGTAAATGCCGCATGAAGGGATGTCGTTAGTGCCTGATCAAAATCACAGTCCGCAAACACAATTGTCGGATTCTTTCCTCCCATTTCCAGGGACAGCTTTTTGAACATCGGGGCGGCAACAGAAGCAATCTTGCGACCGGTCACTGTTCCTCCGGTAAACGAAATAGCGTTTACTCCCGCGTGCGCGACAATCTCATGGCCCGCTTTGTCGCCCGCACCGTGAACGACATTCAGGACTCCTGGCGGCAGTTCGGCTTCGGCGCACAGCTTCGAAAAAAGGTAAGCGGTCATCGGTGCAAGCTCCGACGGTTTAGCCACCACGGTACAACCTGCCGCTAAAGCCGGTGCAACTTTCCAGGTGAAGAGGTACAGCGGAAGGTTCCAGGGCGAAATACAGCCTGCCACGCCGATTGGCAATCGTTCCGTGTAATTGATGGCTGTGTGGTCGGTGAGGTGTGCGTCAGTCGATGCATGCATTATTGCCGTTGCAAAGAACCGGATGTTTGCAACGGCCCGCGGGATATCCAACGTACGGGCTAGGGTGAGCGTTTTGCCTGAATCCATACTCTCGGCCAGGGCGAACGACTCGGTGTCGCTCTCCAGCATATCCGCCAGTTTGCCCAACATTTTCGATCGTCCGGCCATGCCCATTGCCTGCCAGCGTCCGGAGGCCGCGTGTGCCGCCTCGACGGCGCGGTTCACGTCCGCTACATCCGAATCCGGAACAACGCTATAAACCCTGCCCGTGGCCGGATCATAGTTGTCCATAAAAGAACCCGATGCTGCGGGCACCAGCTCACCATGGATATAGTTTTGAATTCGCTCCATTCTTACAGATTCCCGGTGCGGCCTCCATCGACGGGTATGTTGATCCCGTTGATATACGACGCCGCCGGCGAGGCAAGGAAGGCCACAGCAGCGGCCACCTCTTCCGCTGTTCCAATCCGCGCTGCCGGCACTTCTGAGGCCGTGAGCGCCTTGATCTCGTCGAACGATTTTCCTGTCTGCTGCGCACGTATCTGCATAATCGATTCGAGCCTGTTCGTCATGGTTGCTCCAGGCAGCACGTTATTTACCGTAATATTAAATGCAGCAACCTCAAACGAAAGTGTTTTTGCCCAGTTGGCCACCGCGCCGCGCGTCGTATTTGAAACGCCCATATTCTTTAGCGGAGCCTTTACCGATGTCGAGATGATATTCACGATTCGCCCATAGCCCTCGCGTTTCATTACCGGTATTATGGCCTGGGCGAGTAACTGATTGCACACCAGATGATGCGTATAGGCTTGCAGAAATGCCTCAGCTGAGGCATCCAATAACGGCCCGGGCGACGGTCCGCCGGTATTATTTATCAGGATGTGCACCGCTTTTCGCGTCAGGTATTCATCAACCCTTCTGCGCAATCCTTGCGGATCACCAAAGTCAGCCACCAGGTAATCATGTTCTTGCTGGTGAGATACCGCCAATTCTTGAACAACGGCCTGGAGCTTGTCTTCATTACGCGCGATAAGCGTAATGTGAGCACCCATTCGGGCCAGTTCAAGTGCACTTGCCTTTCCTATTCCCTGGGTACTCCCACACACAATCGCCCGCTTTCCAGTCAGATCCAGATTCATCCTGAGTGTATTGAAAAAAACTTAGTAATTTTAGTCAATAAAGTCGGTTTGAAC
>DATHKA010000598.1:0-23248 GCA_035489615.1 Chryseolinea sp. | reverse complement strand
ATGGCAGTAAGGCTATCAGCGCGTTGGGCCATCGTCGTCACCGTCGTGACGAGCAGCAGAAGGACCGACAAAGTTTTAGAAATCATGGACACAGTTGTGCGGTCTAAAATTAATAACTTTCTCCATATTAGCACGGCCATGTTTGTTGATAACCGGCTCTCAATAATAACTATGATCACTTCTGTTTTATACGTGCGCACGGCCGCCAGCGCCCGATCCATCGCCGCTACCTGCGGGATGATCGCGCTGGTGTTGAGTTTTATGAGTGTGAGTTCACCCTGTTTGAGTCAATCGTCCGACGAGCAGAAAGTCAAAGACGTCATGGCGCAGTTGTTCAAAGGGATGGAACTTGGCGACAGTGCTATGGTGCACCGGTGTTTTATGCCGCAGGTGACCATGGCCACCGTTAAAATCAGCAAGGAAGGCGGTGCGGCCTTGACGAGGGAGGGAAGCCTGTCCGGTTTTCTGAGGGCAGTCGGCACACCCCACGCCGAGAAGTGGTATGAAGAAATTTGGGATGTCCGCGTATCGATCGATGGCACGTTTGCGCAGGTTTGGTGCGACTATGGCTTCTATCTGGGAAACAAGTTCAGCCATTGTGGGGTTGATGCTTTTCACCTCTACAAAGATGGTGCTCAATGGAAGATTTTCCACCTGGCCGATACACGGAAGTCAACGGGATGTGACATTCCGGCGGATATTGCCAAAAAGCACGCACCATAGGCATAGCGTTGTGTAAGCCAGGCTTCAAAACAAACCCTTTATCCTTTATAGTGGCATGAATGAGTCTTCTACCTGGCGAAACAAGATCGGTTTGGTGGGCTTATGGTTAGCCTGCTTCCTGTGCGTAGCCGCATTACAAGGCGAGGCACAACAAATCACGACCTTCATCCTTGTCCGGCATGCGGAGAAGGTCATGGATAAAAGCAAGGACCCAGTCCTTACAGAACAAGGCAACGCGCGGGCCAGGCGGCTGCAGGCGTTACTGGAAAAGGTATCGATCGATGCGATCTATACAACTCCTTACAAGAGAACACGCACGACGGTAGAGCCGCTGGCGCAGGCCAGGGGCCTCGCTCTTCGTGAATACGAACCTGAGAAGGAGGCGGCCATCGACGAGATACTGTTGCAACATGCGGGCAAGACGATCCTTGTGAGTGGTCATTCGAACACCATTCCTGAAATTGCCAACTGGCTCACGGGATCGAAACAGTACAGCGAGTTCGATGATACGGACTATGGAAATCTGATGATCGTGTCGGTGGTACAAAAGGGAAGCGTGGCGACCGTTACCTGGCTGCGGTACTAGTGCGCCGTAGCAAAAATACCTGTACAGGTATGCTGGGTATAATCCATTGGTTCACTGGCTCGCGGAACGGCAGAGCCCGGCAGAGTTCAGTTGCTTGGGTTAAAAGCGCCACGCCCGTTCCTGAGGCACAATAATTGTCACGGTTATCGCGTCATGCGGAATCCCGCAGTTGAAGACAGGCGTGTTTGAATCAAGATTTTTGCGACTATGGCGCTATTGGAATTTACAGCCGAGGGTATTTATTGTCCACAGGCCGATGTGCATCTCGATCCATGGAAGCCCGTTAAAAAGGCGATGATTACCCACGGGCACTCCGATCATGCGCGTTGGGGCCACCAACGGTACCTCTGTACGACGGCAGCCGCGCCGGTGATTCGATACCGGCTCAACCTGGGTGATAATCTGGAGACGGTCGACTTTGGTGAAAAGGTGAACATCAATGGCGTGGAGTTTTCGTTTCATCCGGCTGGCCATATTCCGGGTTCAGCGCAAATCAGGGTGGCGCGCGAGGGAGAGATATGGGTATTCAGCGGCGACTATAAACTCGAACCCGACGGGATTTCGGAGCCGTTTGAGCCGGTGAGGTGTCACACATTTATTACGGAAAGCACCTTCGGCCTGCCCGTTTACAATTGGAAGCCACAGCGCGAGGTATTTGACGACATCAACGAGTGGTGGCGGCGCAATCAGGCGGCGGGTAAGGTGTCCGTTATTGCAGGCTACGCGTTGGGTAAAAGTCAACGCATATTGCGGAATATCGATCCGGGTATCGGCAAGATTTTCGTGCACGGCGCCATTCGTTCGGTCACGGCCCTGTTCTCGTCCGGGGTGTTTGGGCTTCCGGAGACAACCTATGTAACGCCGGAAATGAAAAAGAAGGACTTCGAAGGCGGCCTGGTCGTGTGTCCGCCGTCAGCGTTGGGCACGCCGTGGCTGCGCCGGTTTGATCCTTACTCCCTGGGGATCACATCCGGATGGATGGGCTTGCGCGGCGCCAGGAGAAGGAGGGGAGCCGATCGCGGGTTCGTGTTGTCGGATCACGCGGACTGGCGTGGGCTCAACCAGGCTGTCAGAGAAACGGGTGCCTCGCGGGTATATGTAACGCACGGCTATGCAGGCATTTTTGCACGATGGTTGAATACCCTGGGAATGGATGCTCAGGAGGTGAAGACGCAGTACGAAGGCGAGCTCGGTGAAATTGCCGAGTCAGGTATCGAAGAAGACAGTACGTCTGGAACGGCTGTACCTGAATCCGCTCCGCCCGGCGATGAATCCAAAAAGGCCGGCTCATGAAGCGATTTACACAGCTATTTACGAGCCTCGATCAAACCACGAAGACCCTCGAAAAAATCAGGGCCCTGGTGTCGTATTTCGAAGTGGCACCAGATGCCGACAAGCTATGGGCCATCGCCATCTTGTCGCACCGTCGCCCGCGCCGCACGGTAAATGCTACACTATTGGCCACCTGGGCGTCCGAACTCGCGTTGTTGCCCTCGTGGCTATTCGAAGAATCGTATCACGTGGTGGGAGACCTGGCCGAAACGATCACGCTGGTGTTGCCCCCGCCCGACGAGTTTTCGGACGAGTCGCTAACGTATTGGATAAACTTTATTAAAGCCCTTGAGCCACTTACGATCGAAGAAAAGCGAGAGCGTATAGTGCATGCGTGGTTGCGGCTCGGTCCGGGCGATCGCTTTGTGTTCAATAAACTGATCACCGGCAGTTTTCGGATCGGTGTATCGCAGTCGCTCATGGTCAAAGCCCTGGCTCAGCACGCGGGCGTCAAAGAGAATGCGATCGCGCATCGGCTCATGGGGAATTGGTCACCCGTCGATAGCAACTATGCCGACCTCGTGTTGTCGGCGGAAACACAGGATGAGTCGCGTCCCTATCCGTTTTACCTGGCCTATGCACTAGGAGATCCTGTCGAAACACTAGGGGAACCGTTGGAATGGCAGGCTGAATGGAAATGGGATGGGATCAGAGGTCAGCTGATTGTTCGCAACCAAACGATGTTCGTCTGGTCGCGGGGCGAAGAACTCGTCACAGACAAATACCCCGAATATGCGTTGCTGCTGACGGTGCTCCCGCAAGGGGTGGTGCTGGACGGCGAGATCCTTCCGTTTAAGGATGGGAGACCTCTGCCCTTCAGTGCCCTGCAGACGCGAATCGGAAGAAAAAACCTCACGCCAAAAATTCAACGCGAGGCACCGGTTGCGTTTGTCGCCTATGACCTGCTTGAGTACAACGGTATCGATATACGCGAGTGGCCGTTGCATCAAAGACGCGCGAAACTTGAAGAGATTGTTTCCGGCGCGCCTCCGGTCTTGCAATTGTCTCCGGCAGTCCCTTTTACTTCGTGGCAGGAACTGCGTGATGCACGTGACACCGCGCGCGACAGGTTGAGCGAAGGCATCATGCTTAAACGCAAAGACTCAACCTACCGCGATGGGCGCCGTCGTGGCGACTGGTGGAAATGGAAGATCGATCCGCGTACCGTGGATGCCGTGATGATCTATGCCATGAGCGGCCATGGTCGTCGCGCCAACCTGTACACAGACTACACCTTTGCCGTATGGAATGACCAGCAACTGGTGCCGTTTACGAAAGCCTACAGCGGACTTACCGACGAAGAAATTCGCGAAGTGGACCGGTGGATTCGTCAGCATACGCTCGAGAAATTCGGACCTGTTCGAAGTGTAGCACCGCAGCTGGTGTTCGAGATTGCCTTCGAAGGTATTGCGCGTTCAACGCGGCACAAATCGGGAATCGCCCTGCGCTTTCCCCGCATTGCGCGATGGCGGAAAGATAAACCGCCATCGGAAGCGAACCGACTGGAAGACCTCATGGAGATGCTTGATACGCCGGGGATGGTGTAACCCGGCATGGTTTTTTTGATCTCTGTGATGCAGGCAGCCACGGTATCGTCGCTCGCTATGGAACGGGCATATAGTCAGTCTGAAAGGAACACTGGTTGTGGATTAATTTCTGCAGCCGGTCCCAATTGTAGTTAGGCAAAACCACAGCAACTATGTCATTGACCAGGTACAAGAAGAAAAGATCATTTCAGGAAACGCCTGAACCATCCGGCGGATCATCGTCGGAAACCACGCTCCGGTTCGTTGTTCAAAAACACGATGCGTCCCATCTTCATTACGATTTCCGTTTGGAAATGGAAGGTGTCCTGAAAAGTTGGGCGGTGCCGAAGGGACCCTCTATGGATGTGGCTGTGAAACGGCTTGCGGTTATGGTAGAAGATCATCCCTTTGACTATCGAACGTTCGAAGGCGTGATACCGGAAGGAAACTATGGCGGCGGGACCGTGATGGTGTGGGATGAAGGGTTCTACGAACCGGCCGAGCGCGGCAAAGACGATTCGAAGGAGGAGCTGGACAAGAGCCTGCGTCATCAGCTTCATCTCGGTAAGATCAAGTTTATTCTAAAGGGAAAAAAACTGAAGGGACTTTTTGCGTTGATCAAGGCAGGCGGACGGGGAGAGAACAGCTGGTTGCTCATGAAGCTTGATGACCGGTATGCTACAAAGGAAGATATCCTGTTGCGCGATCGGTCTGTCTTATCCCGACGGACGATGGCAGGCATAAGCGCTAAGCCAGCTGCTGTGTATGGAAAAAAATCAACCGCGCACACCACAACGCGACGGGTAGTTAAACGACCCGGCCATGCGAAGTCTCCGCGGAAATCAAAGCGTGTGTCCAGGACGCCCGGCACTACAAGCAGGTCAGCGACCCGGCGCACAACGACACTGCCGCCTGCTGGCAACGATAGTTTTCCGAAGGCCGTTATGCCTATGCTTGCTACACTCGTTGATAAACCGTTCCACGAACCAGGCTGGGTATATGAAATCAAGTGGGATGGTTATCGTGCCTTGGGTCTCGTTCACAACGGTGATGTTAACTTGTTGTCCAGAAACAGCAAGTCATTTAATGATAAGTTCTATCCGATTCATGCCGCGTTGAAAGAATGGAATTTCGAGGCGGTTGTCGACGGCGAAATCGTCGTGTTGGACGATCGCGGGCATTCAAATTTTGGCTCTTTACAGAATTGGCGAAGCGAGGCCGATGGGTACCTGATCTATTATGTGTTTGACCTGCTATGGCTGAATGGATCAGATCTCACGAAGCTGCCCCTCACAGAGCGCAAGAAGATCTTACAGAAGGCAGTTCCGTGGAATGATTCTGTGCGGATCAGCGAGAGCTTTGAAATATCAGGAACAGAGCTGTACGCCCTGGCGAACAAGCTTGAGCTGGAGGGCATTATTGCCAAGAAGGGGAACAGCGCCTATGTGACCGGTAAACGCTCGCGCGATTGGCTGAAGATCAAGGTAAGCAAGCGACATGAAGTGGTCATTGGGGGATTTACACGCAACGAGGAGTCCAGCAAGTTATTCAGCTCGCTGCTGGTGGGTGTGTACGAAGGTGATACGCTGGCGTATATGGGAAAGGTTGGCACGGGTTTCACCAGTGACATGCAGGAGGATATGATGACACAATTCAGGTCCCGTGTGATCAAGGAATCTCCGTTTGATACCGTGCCCGATGTAAACAAGCCCTCCCGCTTCAGGCCTGATCCGCCGTCTGCCCGCGCCACGTGGCTTCGTCCGGAGCTTGTATGCGAAGTCAGTTATGCGGAAATGACAGGCGATGGCGTCATGCGCCATCCTTCCTTTGAAGGCATGCGTGACGATAAAAAAGCATCGTCGGTTGTTCGCGAAGCGGAGGTCGCGGTTGAATCAGTTGTAAAGAAAGTCGATTCAGTAAAAGAAACGGATCCCATGGAAAAGCGCGTAGTAAAAGCAGGTTCGAAAAAGGAGCGCAAAACTTTATTGAACCCGAAGGATGAAACGCAGGTGCGACTCGTGGAGGGTCACGAAATTAAGTTCACCAATCTTTCAAAGGTCTATTGGCCGGATGAGAAGGTGAGCAAGCGTGACATGATGAACTATTACTACCAGATCGCACCCTATATGCTGCCTTATCTGAAGGACCGGCCTCAGTCATTGAACAGGTTCCCCAACGGTATAAATGGAAAAAGCTTTTATCAGAAGGACGTGACGGGCAAGGTGCCCGAGTGGGTGGATACGTTCCTGTATCACAGCAGTGATTCGCCTGAAGACAAACATTTCATGGTACCCAAGTCAGAAGCGGACATACTGTTAATGGCTAACATGGGATGCATAGAGCTGAATCCGTGGAGCAGCACGGTTGATAGCCCGGATCATCCGGATTGGTGCATTATCGATCTTGATCCGGGCAAGAATCCATTTGAAGAAGTGATCGAAGCGGCACGGGTGACGAAAGACGTCCTGGACGAAACAGGCGCCAGGTCTTACTGCAAGACGAGCGGATCGACCGGAATGCATATATACATACCGTTGGGAGCAAAGTATACATACGAGCAGTCGAAGGAATTTGCGCGCGCTATTGTTACGGTAGTCAACCGCCGGATACCGCGCTTCACGAGTATTGAACGAACGGTCTCAAACCGAAAAGGAAAGATGTATTTGGACTTTCTGCAGAACCGGCCGCAAGCCACGCTGGCGGCTCCCTATTCACTTCGTCCCAAGCCAGGTGCCACGGTTTCGATGCCGTTGCATTGGGAGGAAGTGAAGAAGGGTTTGAAGATGCGTGACTTTACGATTGCCAATGCCGTTGAGCGGGTGCGATCGGAAGGCGATATATTCCGTCCGGTCATTGGAAGGGCCATATCGATGGAACAGGTGTTGAAGAAACTGGAGGCCCTGCTGGCCGAAACAAGCAAGTGATTTTGCCCGCCCGCGGCCGCCAGATGCCGTTCAGGATATTTGTCGCGACCCCAGGCATCACAATTTGCGGCTTTTCATTAATTTCAGCTTATGAAGCAGCTTGCAGCAATTTTTGTTCTGCTTTCATGCGCGATAGCTTCCTACGCGCAGCAGGATGAGATACGCAAGAGCATTTATTTTGGGGGAGGCAGTTATTACATCGGCGATGAGCAGACCACACAGTTATTCGACTGGCTCGACTCGATCCCCAATCTCCTGGACAAATACGATATTCACCTGATCAGCCATACGGATCCAATCGGCGGACGCGAATACAATGAATGGCTATCAAAGATGCGCAGCGAATCCGTTCAGCATCTACTTCAACAAATGGCCATTCCCGATCACAAGATTTCCATCAAAGACTGGGGACTTGAAAATCCGGTTTACAGCAACACGACGTACCGCGGCATGGAAATGAACCGCCGGGTGGACGTTATTTTGTATCCCATCATATTTTAGCAACCACGGCGCGAATACGATCCGGGGCTTTTATCGGCCATTTCCGTAAGGCAAGCAAACGTTTCAAGCCTGGTCTCCCGTCTGACCCAAAACGCGCGTTTTCGCGCGTTAGCAAATCAATCATTCAATCAACAGATCAACCAATAAACAAACCTGTTCGATTTAGGACACCTATTTGCACATTCGGACGGAATGATCGCTGCTAACCATTAAATTGGGCCTTTGTACAGCCTCCTATCCCATTGGCACTATTGTTGGCTTTGGGGGGTCGGGGCTCGTTTAATACACCACAAACGGCACATTTCATGATTAAATTGAACGACATCGACAAGTACGTCGACTCCCGCTTCCAGCGGACATTTGTACTGAAAGGCGTCAACCTGACGGTTGAGCAAGGCGAATTTCTCACGATCATGGGTCCCAGCGGAGCGGGTAAATCCACGCTCATGAACCTCATTGGTATGCTCGACGAGCCATCGGCCGGCGAGTATTATTTCTTTGATGAGCCTGTGCACAAGATGAAGGAGAAGCAGAAGTCCGACATGCATAAGAATTACATCGGCTTCATTTTCCAGGCTTATCACCTTATCGATGAGCTGACGGTTTACGAAAACATCGAAACGCCACTGTTGTACAAGGGCGTTAGCAGCGCACAACGCAAGAGCATGGTGGCCGAGATGCTGGACCGATTCAACATGGTCGCCAAGAAAGACTTGTTTCCGGAGCAGCTGAGCGGCGGACAACAACAGCTCGTGGGCATTGCCCGCGCTATTGTCGGACAACCCAAGCTTCTGCTTGCCGATGAACCGACAGGTAACCTGCACTCTGATCAGGGAAAGCAAATCATGGAAATTTTCAAGAAGCTTAATGACGAAGGAATAACCATCATCCAGGTAACACACTCAGAAGAAAATGCCCGCTATGGTAAGCGGATACTTCGCGTGGCGGATGGCGCTATCGTTGCGGATGAAAGGGTGGAGGCAAATGTGGGTGCGTAAAGAAATTTAGAGTTAGGAGTATATGAGGTATTTTGTTCTCGTGATTTTGTATTGTGCGGTTACATCTTCAGCATTCTCTCAAAATGCTGCAACGGAGGAACCACCCCAGGTGAAGCTGACCTTTGAAGAAGCAGTGAAGATCGGTCTTGAAAAGAATGTTTTGCTGAATCAGGCCAAGAACACATTGGAGTCGACCGAAGCGCAAAAGCTTAACGCGATTGGTACCCTTACACCCTCCGTCAATATTGGTGGAAATTACCAACACCAAAAAGGTGCCCAGCCGAACACTACGTCTGGCGAGTTGGAGGACTTGATAACCGACTATGCAGGCCTTCAATTGAACGCAAACATGATGCTCTTTAATGGGATGGGCCGGCTGCAAAACCTAAGGGCCGCTAACAGGCAAGTCGATGCTCAAAGCTATCTGGTAAAGCGAACCTCTCAGGATGTTATCTTTAACGTTGCAACCCAATACCTGCAAGTGTTGTTGGATCAGGAACTGTTGAAAATTGCTATTGAGAACCGCAACACGCAACAAACTTTACTCGACAAGATTACAGCTACTTATGAGGTGGGTGCCCGGGCCGTAACGGACGTATATACCCAGGATGCGATGGTAAAAGGTCTTGACGTGATGGCCATCCGCGCCAAGAATACGTTGCAGAATGACAAGTCTTTACTTGCTCAAACCCTTCAACTCGATCCTTCTCAGCCTTTCGAGGCGCAACTCCCCACATTTTCACAAGACATTGCTGAATTTCGCACCATGCCGCTGGACAGTATGATCAAGATCGCCCTCGACAACCGGGCAGATCTGAAGCAGGCAGAGAATCAGGCGAAAGGAAACAAGTATTCTATGAACGCGGTTGCCGGGAGATATCTCCCCAGCCTATCGGCATATGCGAATTATGGATCGTTTTACTATTCCTTAATTGACGACACTTTCAAGAATCAATTTAGGACGTTGAATCCTTCAACAACATACGGTCTCAATCTTACTATACCAATTTATACAGGCTTTCAAACCCGTGCGCAACGTGCCATGGCCAGATCGGTTTATCAAAACAGTTTGTTGACCAGTCAAAATCTGGAAAAAACGGTAGCCCTGGATGTTCAGCGAGCGTACAATAATTATGTGAACGCCATCCAGGCATATCAGTCAAGCCTTGTCCAATACCAGGCAGGTGATCTGGCACTTCAGACGCAGCAGGAAAGTTACCTGCTTGGCGTGTCGGACCAGGTTGCTGTGGCTAACGCGAACCAAATTTACGTGCTTGCAGCCGGATCGAAAGCCCAGGCCGAAGTGACGCTTGTATTCCAAAAAATATTGCTGGAATACGCGCTCGGAACCCTTAAGTTTGACCAAATAAAAGAGAATTGACCGCATGGCGTATCCTGACCGCTAACTGATCCAAATAGCGTAACAGTTTGCGAGGCCAGCCAAATGCCCGGATCGACCCTTCCGATTCTCAAATTCTGAAATTTTTTATACCTTTGCAGCCCGCTTAATTGAGCGGGCTGTCTTGTTGTTAAAGAGGCAGTATTTCTAACAAATTTGTGCCCGCGAGCCCGTCGGGTGCATGTAAAACAGGGCGAATTATGGCGAAAGTCAGCAAACCTGGTGAAAGACCCAGAAAACCGACCCCCGCATCGGACGAGGCAGCAAAAGCAGCCGCAAAGAAGGAAAAAGCCGCAAAAATCGAGGTAGACGAAGATGATCCGCTGGCTGAGATCAAATCAGCTCAAAAAGAGCAGATCGGCACGGAAGCCATCCCTGTTTCAGAACTCAAAAAAGCCAAGTACGAAAAACAGATCCCCGGTGAGTTCGACTTTGAAGCGTTCGACACGAAGGGTTTCGGCGAAGGATACTCTAAAGAGAAGAAAGCCGAGATGGAGCAAATGTACTCCGGAACGGTCACTTCTGTTGACAGCGGCGAGGTAGTGAAAGGTACCGTTGTAGGTATCAACAACCGCGACGTGATCCTGAACATTGGATTCAAGTCTGACGGTCTCGTACCGCTGGCTGAATTCAAGGAGATGACGAACCTGAAGATCGGAGATATAGTGGACCTCTTCATTGAAGAGCGCGAAAACTCAATGGGTCAGCTCGTCCTCAGCCGTCGCAAGGCGAAGCTGGTGAAAGGTTGGGAATATGTACAGGAAGCCCTTGATAAGGACCTTATCATTGAAGGTTTCGTGAAGCGCAGAACCAAAGGTGGTCTTATCGTTGATGTGTACGGCATTGAGGCGTTCCTCCCCGGTTCACAAATCGACGTAAAGCCTATCCGCGACTTCGATATTTATGTTAACAAGTCGATCGAGGTGAAGGTGGTGAAGATCAACTACACCAACGACAACGTGGTAGTATCGCACAAGGTCCTCATCGAAAAGGACCTCGAGCAACAGAAGGCCGTTATCCTCACCAACCTCGAAAAGGGTCAGGTACTCGAAGGGGTGATCAAGAACATGACCAACTTTGGTGTGTTCATCGATCTTGGTGGTGTAGATGGTCTGCTCCACATTACCGACATCAGCTGGGGTCGCATCAACCATCCCGAAGAAGTGCTTAAGCTTGACCAAACCGTTAAGGTGGTTGTGCTTGACTTCGACGGTGACAAGAAGCGGATCTCTCTGGGTATGAAGCAACTTACTCCCCATCCTTGGGATGCGCTTCCGGTAGAAATTCAGGTGGGCTCTAAGGTTAAAGGCAGGATCGTTAACGTGGCCGACTATGGCGCGTTCCTCGAACTTCAGCCTGGCGTAGAAGGCCTTATCCACGTAAGCGAAATGAGCTGGTCACAACACTTGCGCAATCCTCAGGATTTCATGAAAGTGGGCGACGAAGTACAAGCTGTTGTGCTTACGCTTGATCGCGATGAGCGCAAGATGTCGCTCGGAATCAAGCAACTCACGGAAGATCCCTGGACAAGACAGGATGTTCTCACGAAATACGCTGTGGGTACACGCCACAAAGGTATCGTTCGCAACCTCACGAACTTCGGCCTCTTCATTGAGCTCGAAGAAGGTATCGACGGTCTCGTGCACGTGTCTGACCTGAGCTGGACCCGGAAGATCAAGCATCCTTCGGAGTTCGTGAAAGTTGGCGACACGATGGAAGTACAGGTACTCGAGCTCGATGCAGCTAACCGCCGCCTCGCACTCAGTCACAAGCACATGGAAGAAAACCCTTGGGATACTTTCGAAACGATCTTCACGATCGGTTCACTGCACAAGTGTACGGTCATCAATAAGAACGACAAGGGCGCGATCCTGGAGTTGCCGTACGGCATCGAAGGTTTCTGCGCAGCCAAGAACCTTGCTAAGGAAGACAACTCGAAGGCAGAAGTTGGTGAGTCGCTGGATTTCAAAGTCCTCGAATTCTCGAAAGACGACCGCCGCATTGCGTTGTCGCACAAGGCGACTTGGTCAGCCGAAGACGATCGTCCTGCTGCTACTGCCGCGAAGACTGGAAAGAAGCCCGCGACTGGCAAGAGCAATACGGTGCAGTCTATCAACCAGCAGTCTGAGAAATCTACGCTGGGAGATCTGGATGCACTTGCAGCGCTGAAGGAGAAGATGTCTGGAGGCGATAAAGCCGAATAAGAATCTGACAGTTTACAGGTGTGGAAAGGTGACCAGGTATTTGGTCACCTTTCTTTTTTTTGCGGAGGTATAAAAGGGAGAATACAGTTTACGCTGAGCCGCAGATTTTATTTGTTCGGGCGTTCCTCACTTAACGCGTCGTTCATTTAAGAACGTTTCCATTAAATCAATTTTCCGCCACCGTAATGGTTTGCTGAGAGCGCGCCGGGCGTACGTCTCCATATTTATAGCGTCGACGCAGGCGTCGATAACAGATGCGTTCGTCGATGCCCGTTTATTATTTCCGGAATGTCTTGAATTTTTGAAGGAGACCTGCATCTCGCTGTCTGATGCCTGAAGTATCGACGCCTGCGTCGACGCAATGAATGCCGGGACGCACGCTCAGCGCGGTTCTTTACGAGCCATCCAATACTGGAAAACGTTTTTGCAACGTTATTAAAAGAACAAAGGCTGATATCAACGCCCGCCCAAAAATAAAATCTATACCACCACCAATTTGCTCGACGTGTATTATTGTAGCATTTAATACACACTTCAACAGAACGTTCCGGACAAAACTGTTATCGGTAACGTTGACGATACCCTTGACTTACTAACGATAACGGTGAGGTAACACACGATTTACCTTGGATGCATTTCTTGCAGCATAACTTACTAACCCTGATAACTGCATGAAACTTTATTACCGTTTTGTGATTTTCACATGCCTGCTATTATACAGCATAGCAGCAAGGGCTCAGACCACGCACGCGACGATTTCCGGAACTGTTGTCGACCAAAGCAGCAATCCACTGCCAGGTGCAACGGTAGTGCTGAAGAACGAATCGACCGGATTCACGACAGGTACGCAAACCAATTCTCAAGGCGATTTCCTGTTCAAGGAACTGCCATTGGGCGGCCCTTATACGGTTGCCGTTTCATTCATCGGTTATGCTGAGAACAAGCAACACGGATTTGTCCTCCACCAGGGAGATGCTATTCGGGTGAAGTCAAACCTGATGGAATCCAATGAGACGCTTCAGGCCGTAGAAGTAGAGGCATCGAGTTTGCAAAATCAAGTGGAGAATTTCGGAGCCTCGACCTCGATATCGGCACGTGACATCAACAAGCTCCCAGTCAACGGACGCAATTTTACTTCGCTCATGGATCTTTCCCCGTTAAGCCGTGGTGGCAACATTTCCGGACAACTAGGCTCTTCCACCAACTATACCATTGATGGTATGAATTCGAAGAACCCCACGTCAGCAGGATCGACGACGAGTCGCAGTGGCGCTCCCTATTCCATCTCCATGGAAGCGGTGAGAGAGTTTCAGGTGGTGACCAATGCCTATGACGTGACCTACGGAAGAAGCGGTGGCGGTACCGTTAGTGCCGTGACACGGTCAGGCACCAATCAATTTACGGGTAGCTTGTTCAATTACTCGCGGGCAGACTGGTTGTCGAGTTCCTATGACATTCGCGGAAATAAGAACAACAACAAGTTCGCTACCAATCAATTTGGTTTCTCGCTGGGTGGACCCATTATTAAGGATAAGCTGCATTTCTTTGCGGCATGGGACCATCAACAGGATAGCCGGCCATTGATTATTGCCGATATCCAAAGTCCTGCAGATGAAAATCGTTTTAACGTTACGACTGCTACCCTTGATCGTTTTGTCGACATTGGCAGGAGGAAATATGGCTTGTCGCAGGATGAACAATATGGCAGTTTCGACAAGAACCGTGGATCTGATGCCGGTTTTGCGCGCATCGACTGGCAAATTAACAACAAGAACCTGCTCACGATCCGTGATAACTATACACGTGACGATAACAAACTGGGCCTGGCGGATAACACGTCCATCAATATTTTGGAGTCGTATGGAAATGACTACAACGTAGATAATAGCCTGCTTGCCTCGTTACGCACATCCATTAAGTCGCGTATGACGAATGAACTGAAAGTTCAGTACCTGTATACGTATCAGAAAAGCAGCCCTGGAAACCAACTGCCCGAGGCTAATATTCCCAGGGCGATCGTCGAGAATGTCGTGTCGACCTTAAGCGATGGAACAACAAGATCGACCAATATTCAAATGGGAGGGCATCGCTTTGCCCAGGAGACTTTCAAAAACCATGTCGTACAGTTGATCGACAATCTTTACCTGAGTACAGATAAGATTGATTATACTTTTGGCGTGGATTTCATGTACACGAACTCACAGTCCGTTTATGGCAGTGAAGTGAACGGCAGGTTTCATTACACGGTCGACGCGGCTGCTGGCCAAACGGCATTGGATAAGTTTGAAAACCTGCAACCCTATCGCTACTATCGCGAAGTGCCCCTCGTTGATGATTGGGGCGTAAGCGGGAATATTTTCAATGCGGGTGTGTATGGACAGATGTCCACCACGTTGATGACGGGTTTGAATATGACCGCAGGCCTTCGATACGACTATGCGTTCTATCCAAGGTCACCGCTCAACCAGACGCTGCTTGATGAGCTGGATATCCGGACAGATAGTCGCCTGAAGTCGTCTGTACTGCAGCCCCGCGTTCAGTTCACCTGGGATGTGAACGACGCGCACAAGGACATCATTCGCGTAGGAGGCGGGATCTTCGCTTCCGATATTAACAACTATGTGTTGATCAACAACCTGACCTTCGACGGTAAACATCTCGCAACGGTGGATGTACGCGCTCCGAACATTCCGGCCCCCGACTTTGCGGCATACCGGAATAATTACGGAAGCATTCCCTCCCTGGATGCCTTCCAGCTTCCGACGATCAACACGAACGGAGCCGACGCCCGCGTGCCGGTTATTTATAAAGCAAACGTTTCATACAATCGTTTCATCAACGATAACCTGAAAGTGGGCATTAGCGGTTACGCCACATTGGGCCGTAACAACTACACTTATGTGGATCGAAACATGGTCGATGATCCTTATTTCACGTTGCCAGAAGAGGGAGATCGCGGCGTCTACGTACCGCTCAACACGATGCCGGCAAACGGTGCGGGTGATTGGCTGATGGGCCGGAAGAGCGATAAGTTCGGACGCGTGCTCGAGTTGATCAGCGACGGAAAAGTCAATCAGTTTGCAGTCGTGGCCGATGTTACCTACCAGTATTTCAAGGATGGTATGATCAACGTAAGCTACACCTGGAATGATACAAAGGACAATACCTCTTTCAACGGAAACGTTGCGAACACGGCAACCTTGTCGCTACCTGTAAGGGATGATCCTCGCAACCTTAGTCTCATGACGTATTCCGACAGTCATTTTCGTCATAAGGTTGTAATCTTTGGAACATTGCCTTCGTTCTGGGGCATTAGCGTCGGTGTTCGCTACTCGGGCATTGGAGGCACGCGTTACTCCCTGCTATCCGGGGCAAACAGCAACGCGGACTTCGTGTCAAGCACGAATGACCTCGCCTACATTTTTGATATGAATAGCGAGTCAGTGCCTGAAAATGTAAAGACTGGCCTGCAGGCGGTGCTCGATAATCCCAGCGCGAGCCAAAGTGTCAAGGACTATATCAATAAGTATTCGGGAAGAATTGCCGAGCGCAACGGTGGTGTGAATGGTTTCTATGGCGTTTGGGATTTGCGTGCGAACAAAAAAATCAACCTTTTTAAGACGCATGCCATTGAGGTGTCAGTTGACATATTCAACGTAGCCAATCTTCTCAATAAGGAGTGGGGGACAAACGAGTCATTGGGTTCACAGGCACTTTATGCGCTGGGCATTCCGTCTACAGCGACGTCGCCCGCTGTTCCCGGATTTGATGCAGCAAATCAGCGATTCAACTATCGCGTGAACACGGCTGGCGTGGTGACGCCTTCGGGGAACCCTTATCAGTTTCAGGTGGGGCTGAGGTATAGCTTTTGAATTGACAAGGAACAATTAACAATTGGGACGGGGCTTATCAGCCCGTGGTGAATGGGGGTGCAGGTGTCTGCGCCCTTGTTTAATTTCGTGGAGAAACTGATTTTAGTATTAAAAAGCAATCGGATTAAAAAATGAAAAAGTATTACTGTACTGCCCTTCTAATAGTTTTCGCACTCACGAGCTATGGGCAAAAGTCACCAAAGACGAAAGTGATTGCTCACCGCGGAGCATGGAAGAATACAAGCCAGCCACAGAATTCGCTGGGTGCCTTGAATGCGGCCATTAAGATGGGATGCTTTGCGAGTGAGTGCGATATATGGATGACCGCGGACAGCGTGTTGGTCGTGAATCACGATCCGCATTTCTATGAGATGCCGATAGAGACCACCTCGTATGCTTCGCTGCTGAAGGTCAAATATCCAAATGGGGAGTCCATCGCTACGCTGGAGCAGTTCCTCGCCGTCATCACGAAGCAAAAGGCAACCCGCCTTGTATTGGATGTGAAGCCTTCGAAGATCAGCAAGGAGCGATCTATTGTGACGGCGCAAAAATCCTATGCGGCGGTGGTGGCAGCCAAGGCTAAGAAGATCGTTGACTTCATTCTGTTTGACTACGATGCGTGTCTCGCGTTGGAGAAGTTGGACAGTAAAGCCAACATAGCTTATCTGCTGGGAGACAGAACCCCGGAACAGGTTGAGAAGGATGGACTTTGGGGAATTGACTATAACAACAAACTGTTTGAGAAGAATGGGAACTGGATTACGGATGCCAGGCAGCGGAAGTTGACGGTAAATGTCTGGACGGTTAACGAGCAGGCAATGGCGCAATCATTTATCGATCAGGGCGTCGATTATATTACAACCGACGAGCCGGAGATGGTGCTGAAGATGGTGACACCAAATAAATAGGCAACCTGGTGTTAAAGATGGGTTGATCCCGATTTGAAAGGTTCACGCCTTAAGTGATAAGAACAGATTTGAGATTTTTGAAAGGTGACCAGGAATTGGTCACCTTCTTTTTTGGCAGGGTAGGTTGGAGTAGGGAGGTTATCGGAGGAAATGCATTTTTAACGCAGAGGCGCTGAGGTTTATATTGGTCGGGCGTACCTTGATATAAAGGTTCGTACATTTAGTATCATTGTTTTTAAAACAGTTTTCGGTATCGGATAGGTTTTTAAGAGATCGCTGGGCGTGCGTCTTGGCATTTAATGCGTCGACGCAAGCGTCGAGCCCGAGTTTGGCTATTTCCCGATTTGAATTAATAAAAAACTGGTAGTTCTTTCAATTTCCGGTCGGCGCAAGCGTCGATAATAAAGCGAACGAGATTTCAATTTGAAAACCACCTTACTGCCGGACGTCAAATCGACGCTTGCGTTGACGCATTGAACGTTGGGGCGCAGGCTCAGCGATCTAAGGAACTATCGTGCGGAACCTGTCCTGGTGACACCGTTATTAAATGTATGAAGCTTGAGATCAGGGTACGCCCGACTAATATAAACCTCAGCGCTACTGCATTAAAAATGCATTTTATTGGGAGGTCGTTCCCTTCAGTTTGAAAACGATCAGAGGCGTGAAGGTTCCGCGCATTTTGATCGTCATGTGCGTGATCTGAATCCGTTGGGATACATGATGTATACCAGCGCGCAGATCAGCAGAAAATTATACTCCATTCCGTTTCTTCCGCCGCCAACAACAAACCACCCTTCCTTGAAGTGGACCATGATGATGCCCATGAGCAATATCAGGATAGTGACAATTGCGGCAGGCTTTATGTAGCGATTGAATATCAATAGAATGGCACAAACTACGTGAGACAATTTCACGGCCCAGGCGATGGGTACACCCAGGGGTGCAAATCCGACTTGATTGAGGTACTGGTCACCGAAGACGTTTACGTCTCCGGAGAAGATACTCGGGAGACTATGGGTAAGGAGGATTATGGCGACGGCGGCGCGAAGGATAAATGTCTTGTCAATCATGGGGTTAGGAATCAGCGGTGTTTCCTATTAAGTTAAGAATATACCATGCAAAAAATACGATGCGCGGATAAGCCGATCAGTCTCAGGAGGATAGGGTTTACCCGGCAGATCGAAGGGCTGGTTTTGAGGGCTAGCGACCGCTGCAGAGGTGCCGTTCGGGCTGTCGCAAAGTATAGCCTTGTGACAAAGCTTTCTTGCGCTTGTGGATTGCTTTGAGGCCTTATTTGATTAGTTTTGTGCGACTTTTTGGGGTCCTGTTCGTTGCGGCGGATGGGCAGGTAAATTCCGGAAGTCACGGAATAAGGTCTCATGGCCGAGTGGCTAGGCAGAGCTCTGCAAAAGCTCCTACAGCGGTTCGAATCCGCTTGAGACCTCTAAATACCTTGGGATTGGCAAAATTTCAAGGTATTTTTTTTGTGATAGAAAAGCAGCGCCGGTTTCCTACAAATCGGCAGGAGCGAGGTCAATCACAATTTTCGTGCGCTGCATACGATAGCCAATTGACGACGTTGTCCGGCAGGCCTACCAGGTAAGTATGAACACCCTGACCCTACGCTGATCTCGAATTTGACAAGAACAGGTGTACGTCTTGAAGAACTGCTCCAAATGGGTTGGCTACCTTATAAATTGTTTTTGTGACGCGATGACGTCACAAAGGTGCTGGCCGAAATGAGCCCTTTACTTCCTTCACGCCTTGAAAGTTGAGGGTCAATCGTCCTTCATCAAGAGATTATCGAAGCTTTTGGTATGATCAAATGCCGTGAATCAATTCACGTTCAAATTTCTTCATATTCCTGTAACGTTGGGGTAACCATATGATCAAGGTTGGTTTTGATCTTTATCAAAACCGATGAAAATAATTATGGCTCCGCTAAATAGAAGAAATTTCATCCGTGGCACGGCGGCATCCGCGGCAGCGTTTTCAGTGCCTGGTTTGATCCGGGCGCAGGCAAAGAGCAATCGCGCGCTACGCATCGTTCAAATTTCCGATGTACATCTCGATACGCGGGAAATCGCCGGCAAGAACTTCATCAGAGTGCTTACAGATATTAATGCCATGAAGGATAAGCCCGATCTGATCATCAATACGGGCGACAGCGTTTTTCGCTCCGACGGCATGACCTTCGAAGATGCAGAGAAGCAATGGAATCTTTTAGCCAGGCTACTAAAGGAGAATAACCGCATTCCCATTAGAAGCTGCATTGGCAATCATGACGTTTGGTTTGGACCCGACGCCAAGACCGATGAAAGTTATAAGACCCACAAGCATTATCACAAGAACTGGGTTCTCGAAGTTCTCGCACTTCCGGACCGTTACCACTCCTCGGAAATGAATGGCTGGCAATTCATTGCTCTCGATAGCATCAATTTGGACGAGTATTCCATAGATAAGGGTCAGTTCTCCTGGCTGGAGAAAGAACTTGATCGCATTCCTCCAAAAAGACCGATCTGCATCTTTAGTCATGTTTCCATTCTGTCGGTTATTCCACTGATGCGGGGATTAAAGGAAGAGAAACTGGAAGACATCCGCTACCCGGCGTCCCGACAGCATCGGGACGCGTTGCAACTCAAGAATCTGTTTTACAAACACCCCAACGTAAAGCTTTGCCTGAGCGGACATACGCACCAGATTGATCAAGTGAATTTTATCGGCGTTCAATATTTTACGGGCGGGACGGTCTCCGGCAACTGGTGGGGCGACCATCGCGATTCGGTGATCTTCGAGGAATTTCCACCGGCCTATACGCTCATCGATTTGTTCGCCGACGGCATGGTCAGTTATGAGACGATCTTTTATCCGTTTACAACGTGATTTTTTTATTGCCTATTACGGCGCGAGAAACACGCAACTGACATCGAACCTTAACAGCTCGTTCACCAGCGTGGCTAGCTTGTGACACACTTTGCCTATGTAACAGAATGTAATAGTGATTGTATGCCTAAGAGCTTGATGATTAATTAGGTCTGCCGGCACGCTTTAAATATGTTAGCGCCATGCACAATGCCGCGCGGATAGCGTAGTACCCACCGCGGATTGGCACATTCCAGCGACAACAAAACAAGCAAAAGAGCATGCCTATCTAAGCATCTTCTCGACCACTTTGTCGCGATCAACCCTCATATTGCTGCAACGACACCCCAACCTTTTAGGCAAACGAAACTAGGTTTGTATTCCAAAGACTTTTGACAGGAAACTAAGGCACCTTCAAAATTCAGCGCTATGGAAAAGGCAAATCGCGGGTATGACCATGTCTTTTGGGCGCTGCTGGGGAGTGACAGCATCGTTTCGATGTGGAAACGATGCCTGACCAGGAAACATCCATGCAAATAGAGGACAGTTGTAAAACACTACGAATGATTTCAATTATAAAGGCAACGGAAAGAGATTGCAATTCAATTGTTAATATTGGCAAAATATCAGTAGAAGAAGCTCATAAGGGCAGCTCTTCAGCAGAAGTCATGAATGAGTTTCTTGAAAGGCATTATAACGATGATGCGATTAAGGAAGAGCTCAATGATATCAATAACATTTATCACATCATTCATTACAATGATCAACCGGCCGGATTTTCTAAAATTATCTTAAATGATGGTCATCCGAATATTGCTGTAGAAAATGTAACTAAGCTAGACCGGATCTATTTACTGAAAGAATTTTATGATCTGAAATTAGGTCTTAAGCTCCTGAATTTCAATATCGAACTATCGAGAGATAATAACCAATTGGGTATGTGGCTATATGCCTGGATTGGCAATAACAGGGCTGTTGATTTTTATCTGAAGGCGGGATTTACAGTGATAGGAAGTCACAACTATTATGTCACTGCGACGCACTACGACGTGAGCCATCAAATGTTTCTCAGTTTTTCTGAACCGAAAGTGCTAAAGGTTAATGAAGCTGGCTGAATTCCTGGGAGGTTTACAGATCTGCCAAACTACACAAATCTCGCAGGATGAGTTGGAAATTGTGCGCTCAGGATCTCCAACATCAAAAATCATCAAGATTTACGTTTGAGGTTTTTTTATGGCAAAAGTTTTGACGTCATTTTTTGCACGCTAGTCATACGAACAGCACGTTGAAGCTTGTGCTCAAGTCAGGCGATGATCATGACGTGATTGTGGCGGGAGAGAGGATTCAGGATTTTAAGGTCTGGCTGGACCGGTAGTGTCGGCGCGTGTATGCTCCAGGTACATCTCTGCAATTTTTCCGGCAACCGGATACAGGTCACTTGAAGAAAGATTCGATAAAATTATTACGCTTACCTGATTGTCGGGGAACCTGAAGAACGTACACGTGTATCCAGGTTTGTTGCCACCGGCCAGGATCAACCTATGGCCTTTGTAGTCACTGATAAACCAACCCGCGCCATAGTGGTTCGATTTGCCGGCCCCGTTGTCACCAATGATTCCATCGCTGCCGTCGGTGAGTTTAGAGGGCAGCCACAATTGCTCAAGACTGGCCTTTTTGAGTAAAGCGTTGGTATAAAATGAGCTGTCTAATTTTGCCAGGTCTTCTGCTGTCGTAATTATGCCACCTTCCGAATAAGCCCAGGTATCACTGGTGAATTCTGCATTCTTTAACGCTTTGTCGTAAAGCGTGTATCCACTTACCCGGTTGTATATAATTGACTGACCTTTGTCGAGCTGTGAATGGGACATTCGGATTGGTCTGAAAATGTGTTCAGATAAATACTCTTCATAGCTCAAACCACTTGCTTTTTCGATGACCATCCCCAATAAATAATACCCAGTATTGCAATACTTCATCTTCGTCCCCGGCGGGTAGACCATGGGTGACCTTGAGCACATTTGTATAAATTCATCGTGGTTAAGATCAATGCGCCATGAGTTTTTCCACGACCAGTCCGGCGCCTTGAAGTAATCGGCCAGTCCGGAGGTGTGATGTAGTAATTGCCCGATCGTAATGGAACTCCATTCTGCGGGTAGCCCGTCGAGATAAGTGGTTATTTTTTCATCAAGTGATATTTTCCCACGTTCCATCAACTGCATAATAGCGATAGCAGTAAAGGGCTTGGTAAGGGATGCTATTTTGAATGGGCTTTCGCGCTTGACAGGAATAGAATATTCAACATTCGCCAGGCCGAAACAATTTTTGTATATTATTTTTCCGGCGTACACTACTGCGACCGAAGCACCTGGTATTCCCTGCCTTTCCATTTCCCCGGCAATGAAAGTGTCTATTTTTTTTGGATCGACATTGAGAACGCTCGAGCCGTCTTTTGCGTCGTTGCCGTGTTCAACTGGTTTGCTTTGATTACAGCAATACAGCAGGAACGAGGCTGTAGCTATAAATATGGCGGTATGTAGCTTTAGTTTTCCCATGATGCCTGCGCTTTGCAATATAAGTGCCACTAGATAAGTGGTTCCGGGTCAATACTATTTCAGCAATGACCGGTCGAATGCGTACACTTTAGCGGTCAGTTTTCAGCGTGCCCAAATATGGTTGTCGATGGGTTGGCAGGCAGGCATTTGTCTTTTAAATATTACCGATCGGGAATAATTAAGGGATTTATTGGAAATTTCGGCGTCAAATTCCCGATCGGTAACATTTTATTGTTTATGACTCAGTTTATTCGTAATATTACCGATCGGGAATATATGAAGGAACTAACAACCGAAACCGTCGGAAATTTGGTTAGAAAGACCAGGAAGCGCTTAAACCTGACTCAAAGGGACCTTGCCCTGACTTCAGCGACCGGGCTTCGGTTCATTATTGAATTGGAGCAGGGGAAATCTACTTGCCAATTCGGCAAAGTTTTAACGGTTTTGCAAAGCCTCGGCATTCGGGTGGATCTCAGGCCGCCCGCTGCCACGATATCGGAGAGCGACGTATTATGAGCGGAGAATTAGATGTCTACCTGCACAAATTTCTAGTCGGCCACCTGATCCAGGATGGACACGGGGAGGTATTGTTTAAATACGCTCCGGCCTGGATTGAGAATCCCGCCGCGACACCTCTTTCTTTGAGTCTGCCCTTACAAACGGACACATTTGGACAGAAACTTTGCAAGCCGTTTTTCGCGGGAACGCTTCCCGACGTCGTCAAACGCAAAATCATAGCAAAAAACTTAGGGATAAGTGCGAACAATGATTTTGCCATGCTCGAGGAAATTGGGGGGGAATGTGCCGGTGCCGTGACGTTTGTTAAAACCGGAGACCGTCTTCCCGCGGCCGATGATAGCC
>DATHKA010000597.1:0-16678 GCA_035489615.1 Chryseolinea sp. | reverse complement strand
ATCCGCTGTCGACAGCACCTTCAACTTTGATTATATCATCGCAGCCTTCACCGGCGACGAACAACAACCCTCCGACACCACGCCCTCGAAACCCTGGACCTTTACAATCGAAGCCGTTCAACTCAACGACGTCAAGGCCCTTTACCTCGACTCTGTCGTGAGCATGGATGCACGAATACGCCTGCATCAACTTGAGATCGGCGTCGACAAATTCAACCTCAATGGACCCGACATCCGCTTTGACGATATCACGCTAAATGATGTGCAGTTGAACGTTCTCAATTGGCAAGCGCCTGACGATTCTCCGACGGCCTTAGAGGCCGCAGCTGTTGTTCCATCCGTACCAGACACAAATGCGTTTAACCTGGGATTCAGGACAATCGCCTTACATGATATTGCCGCCGACTACCGGCAGACGGCGATGGGCCAACACGCGCGACTCAACCTCGGAACCCTCGAGGTGACTGCCCGCGAAGTTGACTTGATCAGAAAGGTTATTGCTCTTGAAAGTGTTGAGCTCTCCAATAGCTTTTTGTCCTACCAGCGGGCTGCCGCCAATCATTCCCCGTCGCCAACTCGGTTAAAGACGCCGGTCAAGGATTCTAAAGCAAAGAACGTTCATCGCTCAGCCAGCACGCAGAATTCTTCAGCAGATACTACAAAAGCACTTGCTCTCGAATGGAACTTTTCATTGGCGGACCTGGCGTTATCCAACAACAACGTTCAGTACTACGACTTCAATGCACCGCCTGCTCCGAAAGGGGTGGACTTTCAGCATCTTTGGTTCACGCGACTGAGCCTGATCGCGGAGGACCTTGAGGCTTCCGGCGAACAAGCACGCGCCTCCATTCGTTCATTGGAGTTCTCCGAACGAAGTGGCTTGATCCTGGATCAGTTTCATGCGATCGTAAAGCTCAACAATACACAGGCAGAGCTAACTGATCTTCTTGTGGAAACATCACAATCAAACATTAAAGGATCCATGAAGGCCTCCTATCGCGCGTTGGGTGCCCTGGCACAGGAATATCCCGAAGCCCGCTTTGACCTTGAGGTAACCCCGTCGTTGGTTGGGGTTGACGACATTTTGATGTTCGCGCCGGATCTGCTCGTCAACGTCCCTGTGCATATGCCAACCGGAGCGACTGTACACCTCGAGGCTAGTGCGAACGGCCTGGTGAAAGATATAGCGGTGAACAAGTTCTCGTTATCATACCTCGATAGCACCGAAGTATTGGCAAGCGGCCGCCTAACGGGATTGGCAGGCGCAGGATTAAAGTTCGTCCTGAATCTCAAAAAGCTTTATACGACTCGAAAAGATATAGAAGCTGTGCTACCCGACAGCCTGCTGCCGAAATCTCTTGAACTTCCGGAATGGGTGTCAGTGGTTGGAACCGCGAAGGGGACGTTGAACGATCCGACTGCCAACCTGCAACTTGAGTCGAATCTCGGCTCCGTGCGGCTAAATGGCGCATTTCGCAACGTCAATACCCAGACAGCGGCGTATGACGCCAGCGTTGACTTGAGGCAATTCGACGTGGGCAGATTGCTGCGGCAAACAGAAACTATGGGAACCGTTACTTTGCGCGCTGCTGCCAAGGGTCGCGGATTTAGCAAAGAGACCATTAACACGAAGGTCGACATGGTCGTTGAGAAGTTCTTGTATCAAGAATATTTATATCGCGATTTCCAGGTGCATGGCACACTGGTTAAGTACCTTTTCTCGGGAAAGGCCTGGCTGAAAGATCCGAACCTGCATTTCACCCTGGAAGGCGATCTGGATTATACCGGCGATGTACCCACCTACGCACTAAAGTTTGATCTGGTTAATGCTGATTTCCGCGCCCTCCACCTTTCTGAGCGCCCTTTGAAAGCGCGGATGATTCTGGAAACCAAACTGGCAACCCGGGATTTCACCTCGATTAATGGGAACCTTGACATCAGAAAAGTCGGCATCTACAATGGTGAGGCGCTCTATTTGGTCGATTCGCTGTTGTTTGCTTCGATCGATCAGACGGGAGAGAGTAAAATCAGCATACGCTCCGATATCGTTTCGGGTGACTTCGAAGGCACGATCAACCTGGTGGCTATGCCCGGCGCCATTCGCCGCCACTTCAACAACTACTTTTCGCTGCACGATACGGCCTACAACAAACCCATTGACGCACAAAAATTCAGTTTCAACCTCGTGCTGAAGAATACTGAGCTCATAACTGAAATACTGGTCCCCGAACTGGAGCCGTTCGTGCCCGGACGTATTGAGGGCAAGTTCGACAGCGAGGCGAAGGTCCTCGACCTCCACGCCGATGTGTCGAGGATTCAATATGGCGACATTGGCCTTGATTCGCTCACCCTGAATGTACGATCCGATGCGAATTCCCTGGGCTATATTTTGGGTCTCAGAAAGATCCGCTTCGACACTTTACGCATAGAGGCCTTGCGCCTAACAGGAAACGTGGCGAACGATTCAATCAATACCAAATTGCTTATTCTCGACTCACTATTGAAAGATAAGTACGCCCTTGGCGGTGCCTTTTACAGCCAAAGCGAAGCGTTTCAATTCCGTTTCCTCGCCGGTCAGGTAGTCATGAATTATGCACCCTGGACAACACCTGCCGACAACTATCTGCGCTTCACCAACAAAGGCATACTGGCGCATAATTTTTCCATCACCAATATCAATGAAAAAATCTCCCTGGTAACACGCGAGGAAAAGGATGCACGAACAGCGATCGAGTTCAAAGATTTGAACCTCCAGAATCTCACGAACATCGTGGAAGCAAAAGTGCTGGCCGACGGACTCATCAACGGAGACTTCATGCTTTCCGGTACGGGACAATTCAGGACGGCACTTACGATTAAGGCGCTGGAAATACTCGGGGTTGAATGGGGTGACCTGGCGCTGAAGCTTTCGCACGAGGCATCGAACCAATTCCTGGTGGACCTTGGTATCAACGGCATCAATATGGAATTTGGCGTAAAGGGAACGTATGCGCCCGACTCGGTCGCCCCAAAACTTGATCTCGCCGCCGACATTGCACGGATAAACCTTGTGGCGATAGAACCCCTCACCTCGGGACAATTGAAGAACTCCTCGGGAAGCCTTACCGGCGAGCTAACGCTGAAGGGAAGTCCCACGGCGCCTGAAATTCGGGGGTTCATCGCGTTCCAGAAGGCTACCATCGTGCCGAGCTTCGTCAATACAAAGTTTCTTCTACCGGATGAGCGCATCGCTTTGACTGCGGAAGGAATCGTACTCGAAAACTTCCGCATACTCGACGAACAGAACAATGCGGCGACTATAAGAGGCACATTGAAGACAAAGGACTATACAACCTTCGGGCTGGATCTACGCTTCAAAGCGGAAAACTTTCAATTGCTGAATACGAAGGAGGGCGAAAACGAATTGTTTTACGGAAAGGTCGGTATCAACACAACAGCTACCATAGTGGGAACACTTACCGAGCCGAAGATAAATATGAATGTCTCCCTAAACGACGACAGCAAGCTCACGTACATCATTCCCCAATCGGAGAAAGGCGTGCTGGAACAAGAAGGCATTGTGCGTTGGGTAGATAATGATGCGGCCAAAGATCCATTTCTACGTTCTATTAATCCACGCGACTCAGCGGTGTCCCGTTTTACCGGGATCGATCTCACCGCCAACATACAGCTGGACGACAAGGAGGAGCTCTCCATTGTGATCGATCCGATAACCGGCGACAAACTTTCGGTGAAAGGGAATGCGACGCTAACCCTGGATATTAACCCATCGGGCGATATGCAATTGGCCGGGCGCTATGAAATAACGGAGGGGACATACGATTTCACGTTCTATAAATTTGTGAAGCGGAATTTTAAAATTGAGAAAGGAAGCACCATCACCTGGTCCGGAGAACCACTGGAGGCAGTCATGGATATTACTGCCTCGTACCTGGTTGAGACCTCGCCAATGGAATTGCTCACGCAGACTTCAGTCTCGGCAACTTCAACAGACGCGTATCGTCAACGCCTGCCATTTCTGGTCTACCTGAACATCAATGGTGAGTTGATGACTCCTGAAATCAGCTTTAAGCTGGACATGCCTGTAGCAAAACGCAATGCCTTAAGTGGACAGCCTTACGCCGCCCTAACGGACCTCAATACCCGGGAATCAGACCTCAACAAACAAGTCTTCGCACTGTTAATTCTAAAAAGGTTCATGACAAACGACGTTTTTGAGAGCCAGAATGGTTCTTCAGTGGAAGCAACTGCTCGTCGCAGTGTGAGCAAGTTGCTCAGCGAACAATTGAACAAGATGTCCGAAGGCGTCAAAGGCGTCGAACTGTCTTTTGATGTCCGCTCGGACGAAGACTATTCGAGCGGTCAGGCACAGGGGCAAACGTCGGTGCAATTGGGGGTTTCCAAGAGTCTGCTCGACGATCGATTGATCGTTAAAATATCGGGCAACGTCGAAGTCGAGGGACAGACAAATCAAAGTTCATTCACCGATTACATCGGCGACCTCGCACTGGAGTACAAGCTTACAGAAGACGGGAGGTTCAGGATCACAGGATTTAGAAACAGTGATTATGACCTCATATCCGGTGAGCTGACGGAGACCGGTGCAGGGCTGATCTACATTAAAGACTACGATACACTTCGGGAACTATTCAAGGCCAATGCAAAGACCAAATAGAAAATCCTGCGTGGTTGTTCAACAAGGAACCCGGTTACTCCTGGCGGTGGCGATGATCTGCCTGCTGGGCTGTTCCGGCAAGTCCTTTCTCAAGGAGAATGAGAGCTTTTATGATGGATCGGAAATTGAATTCGATACAGAAGGGCGACGTATAAGGCGAAAGAAAGAGATCAGGGCCGAACTTCAGGAATTGATTGCGCCAAAACCGAACGGAAAATTTCTGGGTATGCGTCCCGGTGTTTGGTTCTATTACATCTCTGGAGACCCTAAAAAGAAAAAAGGGTTGGGCAATTTCATCCGTAAGAAACTCGGGTCGCCGCCCGTGTTCATCACAGACGTGAATCCGCAGCGCACAGCAACGTTGCTTGCCGGTACGCTTAACAATAAGGGATATTTTAAGTCTACCGTAAGCTCTGAGGTGAAAACGAAAAGGAAAGAGAGCACGGTGATTTACACGGTTAAGCTCAAGCGTCCCTATCGGCTTGATACGATCCGCTATCCCCGTCCACGCGACAGCGTGTATGCACCCATTCTACGCGAAGTGTCGAAGAACTCGCTTCTGAAGACCCGGCAACGCTACGACCTGGAGCGCATGCAGGCGGAACAGGCGCGCATGGAGAAAGCGCTGGAGGATAAAGGGTTCTACTATTTCGATGATCGCTATTTGATCTTCGAAGCCGACAGTACCGTTGGCAAGCGAAAAGTCAACCTGGCGCTAAGGCTGGAGCCAGGTATACCCACCCGAGCCAAACGCATCTACAAGTTCGGTACGGTCAGCGTGCTTCCTGACTACAGCATCATACCCGACTCGATTTCACCGCCGGCCGATACGACGATCGTTGATCGATACCGCTATATTGACAGAAATCACCGATTCCGGCCCGAGATACTCACCCGCGTAATCAACATTAGGGAAGGAGAAACTTACAGTCGCGAAGCGCAGCGGCTTACCCTTTCTCATCTCATGGGGCTGGGCGTGTTCAAATTTGTAAACATTAAATTTTCTGAATTACACACGGATTCTTCGAAGCTGATCACTCATATCCTGTTGACGACCCTTCCCAAGAAGTCGCTGCGTGCAGAGGCACAAGGCGTAACCAAGTCCAACAACTTCGTAGGTCCCGGATTGACACTCACCTTTACGAATCGAAACTTTTTACGTGGGGCCGAATTATTTCAGCTGAAACTAAATGCGGGATATGAATGGCAGATAAGCCGACAAGATCAGGGCGCGTTGAACTCGCTCGAGATCGGACTGGAGTCCAGCCTCACTGTGCCCCGATTTATTTCCCCCATCAGGATTGATTATAACTCAGCAACGTACTTGCCCAAAACTATTTTTAAGGCAGGCCTTAATATTCAAAATCGCGTTGGTTACTATCGGCTGGGATCCGCGAATCTCGGATATGGTTATATATGGCGGGAAACCGCTGACAAAACCCATGAGTTGTTTGTTGCAGATGTGAGCTATGTTCGGACCGATAAGAAATCTCCTGAATTTGATTCGCTCCTGTTAATCAACCCGATATTGAATAACTCCTTCGAGAATCAGTTCATTATTGGAACCAAGTATTCGTTTACCTATAACTCGCAGCTTCGCGAAGATCCGTTGCAGAAATTTGAAAAACGAACATTTCGCCCCCACAACTTTTATTTCAATGGGAACGTCGATGTAGCTGGCAACGCCATTCATGCGGTTCAGCAGATAGGAAGCGAAGGGACCGATCCTTTTCAAATCTTCGGCTTGCCATACTCTCAATACGTAAAAGGTGACGTCGACTTCCGTTACTATTGGCAGCTTGATAAACACAACAAGATTGCTTCGCGGATTATCGTCGGTGCCGGCTATGCCTATGGAAATGCCACCAACTTACCCTATATCAAACAATTCGCGGTTGGCGGCTCCAACAGTCTTCGTGCCTTCCAGGCGCGATCGGTGGGGCCAGGAACGTACTACGTCCGTAACAATGTGCCCGAGGACCAACCTCTGTTCATTGACCAGCGAGGCGATATCAAGCTGGAAGGAAATACGGAATACCGGTTCGATATTTTCAAGATTCTGAAAGGCGCGCTCTTTGTTGATGCGGGTAACATATGGACTTTTCGCTACGAAGAAACTCGGGAAGGCGGACAATTCGACGGAAATACTTTCCTTTCGCAATTGGCCGTTGGAACCGGATTTGGCTTGCGCGTGGACTTCAGCTTTTTCGTATTCAGGTTCGACACCGCATTTCCTATTCGTAAACCCTGGCTGGAACAAGGTCCCGACTGGGTGTTCAATGAAATCGATTTTGGAAACCGTGCCTGGCGTAAAGAGAACCTGATCTTTAACATCGCCTTTGGCTACCCGTTCTAACGTACAGGATATCCGCCTCCGGCTCGCCTAAGACTAATCTTGTTCGGACAATCTCTTTATTCCGACAATCGAAAATAAATGGCGAACGTAGTCCCCTCATCCACTTTACTCGTAACCTCAACAGTAGCTCCGTGACCGGTGAGAATATTGCGCGTTGACGTAAGTCCGAGGCCCATGCCCCCCTCCTTACTGGTAAAAAACGGATCAAACAATTTTTCCAGGTCATCCGGAGGGATACCCTTACCGTTGTCTATGACGAACAGAACGAGCATCCCCGGTGTGCGATCAATACGAATCGTTAGCACACCTAATCCTGGATTCATCGCTTCGATGGCGTTGATCACGATGTTGAGTAACGCTATCTTCAGTTTCTCTTTATCAACCAGCAATCGGGGAAGATCATTCAGGCGCTGATGCTCCAGCCGGATCTGCTTGAGATTCATCCGGTCCATCGCCAGGGAGAGCGTCTCATTCAGTATCTCGTCGACACCCACCAACTGAAGGTCGAGCTCGCGCGGGCGCGAAGAATTGAGCATCTCGCCTATCAGCTGTTCAATCCGATTGGCATTTCGTTCGATGATGTCACTAAACAGCGTCACCGATTCGTTGTCGGAAGGCATTTCATCCTTCAGTTGTTCCAGCGCCAGTGTCAGATTTGTCAATGGATTTCTTACTTCGTGCGCAATGGTCCGGGCAATTTTGCCGGTCATCGACAATCTTTCGGCCAGCAGCATGTCCTTCTCTGCCTTTTTGCGCATGGTCAGGTCGTGAACGATTCCCTGGTAACAACAGAAGTCCGACGCCTGATCCGGGATGAACACGCAATTGAGCAAGCACACCCTTGTCTCTCCCGATTTGTTTATCAACACCACTTCAAAATCCTTGATCTGTTCCGCCTCCTTCAGGGCATTACGGCAGTATTCATAGTCGGAAGGGTCTGCGAACAGGTCGCATATTTCCAGCGCAACGGATGCCTCCCGGCCAATGTTGAAGAAACTAAGAAAGGCCGTATTGACATCTATGAGGCGCATTTTGTCGTTGGCGAGAAATATCGGGTCTATCGAACGTTCGAATAAGGACCGGTATTTCTTCTCCTTTTCATCCAACTCGCGGATCACGGACGACTGGCTCAACGCATAGCGGATGCTGCGCTCCAATAACGACGGGCTCAGTTCGGTCTTTACGAGATAATCGGCAGCGCCGTAGCGACTGGCGTCGAGATCGACTTTTATATCACCCTGACCCGTGAGCAGAATACAGGGAACCAGCACGCCCTTGTCTTGCACGAATTTGATGAGGTCGAGTCCGTTCTCACTCCCCAACCGATAGTCGATCAAAAAGATATCGAATCTTTCCGTGAGCATTTTCTCGCGCGCACGTTGGGGATTCGCGATCCACTCCACCTTGAATCTATAATACTCGCTTTCGCTGAGATACTCCCGGGCAAGAACGACGTCATCCTCATCATCCTCGACCAACAACACTTTGATTTCCTGAGCAGTCTGCATCACATTTCAATCTACGGGTAATATAATGATAAATTCAGAGCCTGCCTTTTCCTGGCTTCGCGCTACGATCTGTCCTTGGTGATTGGAGACAATCTTCCGGCAAATAGAAAGTCCTATTCCGGTACCCTCGTACTCGTTTCGTCCATGCAACCGTTGAAAAATATTGAATATCTTCTCCGCGTACTTTTCTTCAAACCCAATGCCGTTGTCCTTTACCACGAAACATGCCCATTCCAGTTGGTCCACGGCGATCTTGTATTCATTAAAGATGTCGGTATAACGCATAAGGCGGCCTGAAATATTAACTACCGGTGGCTGTTCGGGCTTGTGAAATTTGATGGCGTTGCTGATCAGATTCTGAAACAACCGTCTGATCTGCGTATGATCGCCGATGATATCGGGAAGCGGCCCTACTTCCACGACCGCCTTCTCGCGCCGAATCTGCTCGTTGATATCGTCCAGGACTTCCTCCATGAGAGGTTGCATCCGCAAGAGTTCGGACTGATTGGCACTACGCGACACGCGCGAAAACAAAAGGAGATCTTCGATGAGTATTTGCATACGGGCAGCCGCAGATTGCATGCGCTGAATATAATCTATGCGAATAGCCTCTCCCTTCGACGGGCTCTTGCCCGCCAGGTCGCCAAATGCTCTGATTTTTCGCAACGGTTCCTGTAGATCATGCGATGCCACGTAAGCGAATTGTTCGAGATCTTCGTTAGAGCGCTTCAGTTCGGACGTATATTGTTTTAATTGATTTTCATAGAGCTTGCGCTCCGTGATATCGATTACCGTTCCCAGGACGTTCGACAGTAAAGCGTCGTTCTCCTGAGGCGGCTTTAAGACCATGGCCAAATAACGGATACTATCATCAATCTCGATGCGGTATTCCAACCGTGAGGCCTTGGGCAATACTTTCAACTCAGACAAGAAACTTCTCATCGATGGACGGTCCTCCAGGTGCACGTTGTCTGAAAAAGAACTCCAGGACGGCGTGTAGTCAAGAGGTGATTTACCCAGAATGTGATAGAGGCCATCTGACCAGATGAGTTCATCTGTTTTCTTGATCCATCGCCAGCTGCCCATGTTAGCCACCTGCTCGGCATCCTTTAACAAAATTTCGCGCTCTTCGATCAGCATGCGCTGCATCTTCTGAC
Source organism: Chryseolinea sp. (assembly GCA_035489615.1). Taxonomy (GTDB): domain Bacteria; phylum Bacteroidota; class Bacteroidia; order Cytophagales; family Cyclobacteriaceae; genus Chryseolinea. Next base: position 6,982 of record DATHKA010000597.1, on the reverse strand, counting down.
CGGTGATGTCGGAGAAAGTCACGACAAAACCATCTTCAAGTTTCACGGCCGTTATGTTATACCAGGTGTTCATGGTATCACCCGGATAAAGACGTTCGATCTGACTGGGAACGCCAGATTCAACTACCTCTTTATATATTTCAAATAGTCCGTCCGTCTTTGCCGTTGACGTCATTTCCAGGAAACGCTTGCCCAGCAACTTACTTTCCGAATTATACAGCATGACCAGGCTCACCGCGTTTGCCAGAATCCATTCGAAGTCCGCAATTTCATTGTTCTTGTTACGGATGGCGCGAAATGCCATGATGCCGTCCAACGAATTGTCGATGACATTGCGAAGCGTCTTTTGTGTGAACTCGCGGATACCTACTTCCTTTCGCAGCGCCTGTATGTTATCCCGGAGGCTGTCCTCTGCCAACCTGCGCTTTTCAAGTTCATCCATTGCACGCGTGAATAGAAAGGCAATGCCAGCCAAAGACGCGAGCCCATAAAACAAGAGGGAAACCGGCGCGATATTTCGCATGTCCGTTTCGCTCAAACTGCGTTCATCAGCGATACGCTGTTCATTCATGCGTATGCGACGCCCCAGACTTCGAATGCCCAGCATGTTCGCCCGACTTCGCGAGATCAAACTGATCTCATAACGGTCCATATAGAGGCTACTCTCTTTAGCGTTGGCCAGGATTTCACTCACAATCGTGAACTGGTTATCGATCAGTGTTTTTAATGTATCCACGCGACGATGCTGCTCCGCATTATCCGACACGAGACTATCGAGTGATTTTAGTACACCCGGTAATTCCTGAACCGATGTATGATACGGCAGCAAGAACAACGAGTCACGGGTTAGTTGATAGCCAAAGTGTCCAATTTCAGCATCCTTGATAGATGAAAGGGCCCGCTCGAGTGTTTCCTGCACATCCGACGAATGACGTATAGCACGAACTTCCTTCACATAATTATCGAGGCTTTTATACGTAACGACGCTGATCGCGATCAGAAAAAAGACGATGCCCAGAAACAACAGCTTAACGTATCCACTCTTCATGTTGCCGACTGTCTACAAGTGGGGGAATTAATTCTATGCGCTGGAAGAAGACCTTTGAAGCGAATTATCTGAATTACAGTAACCATCCTTTAGAAATCACCTTTGGCGTAATATTTACTTCCGTGTTTCTCAAAACAACGCGAAATGTATATGAACTCAAAACCAATCAAACTATTATCATTGTTCGCACTAGTTGCGATGCTCGTCGCTGTAAATGGCAATGAATCGAGCGCGCAGATGCGTGCCGGTATCAAGGGTGGGCTTAACGTAAGCAACCTGTACCTCGATGATATTGACGATGAAAATGCGCGATACGGATTCAACGTTGGGGTATATGGACAGGTTTTCTCCACGGAAACCTTTGCCATCCAACCCGAATTGATGTATTCGACACGCGGAGCAAAAGCTGAATATGGTGGACTCATTGATCAGACAGTAAAATTCAATTTGAATTACCTGGACCTTCCCGTGCTGGCCGTGTTTAAACTTGGCGATGCGGCTGAGATACATGTGGGTCCATATGTCAGCTACCTATTGAACTCGAACATCTCGTATTCAGGCGACCTGGGCAATGGCTCTGACGAAATCGACCGGGATAACCTAAAGCCATTCGACTTTGGCGTAGCCGGTGGATTTGGCCTGAACTTCGGACCGATGCAGGTCGGCGCACGTTACAATCTCGGACTAACGGAGATCGCGGACAGCGACGTTGCCCGCACCTTGATCGGCGACGCGAAGAATTCGTGCGCCCAGCTTTACATGGCCTTCAATTTCAATCAGGACAAGTAACTGAAAAAGGGACGCACTCGACGTACCATAAAAAGGTTATCCGCCATTGACGGATAACCTTTTAATTTTTATTGGTAAGCGTTCCCCTTCAAAGCGTTCATTGGGTCATGGATCCCGACCTTTCACGAGCGATACATCACGAACGATCACGCATTGATGCTGTACAACTTCAATTTGTTGTACAATGTCTTGCGATCAATCTTCAACAATTCCGCAGCCTTTGACTTGTTATAATTCACCTTCTCCAACACCTCGATAATAACCTGTCTTTCCGCAGAACCAGCTATCGATTTAAGAAGTCCCACGTTGTCTTCGACCAAAGCGCCTGCATTAACCCCGGCGGAATTGGCCTGAATAATTTCCTGAGGAAGGCTGTCCGACTCAATACTGTCGCCAGTCGTAAGCAGGACGGCGCGCTTAATCACATTATTCAACTCCCGCAGGTTGCCATGCCAGAAATAATTGCTTAGCTGATCCATCACGGCAGGCGAAAATGCCTGCACATTTTTATTGAGCGATTGGTTCGCCTTCTCCAGAAAGTAGTTCGCGAATACGACGATGTCATCTTTCCGTTCGCGAAGCGGCGACAACTGGATCTTGAATTCATTCAGGCGATGGTAAAGATCCTCGCGGAACCGGCCCTCCTTCACAGACTTGTTAAGATCTTCGTTCGTTGCGGCAATTATCCGGACATCAATGGCAATATCTTTCGTGGCGCCTATGCGTTTGATTCTCCGTTCCTGAATTACACGCAGCAGTTTCACCTGATTTTCGTAGGAGAGATTTCCAATTTCGTCCAGGAAGATCGTGCCTCCATCAGCCACCTCGAAACTCCCAGGCTTGTCATTGACTGCACCGGTAAACGCGCCTTTCACATGACCGAACAATTCGCTACCGGCAAGTTCTTTCGGAAGCGCGCCACAGTCGATGGCAATGAAGGGCCTATCTGAACGCTTGCTAAACTGGTGTATCGATTGAGCGACGAACTCTTTGCCCGTACCTGTTTCGCCGTGAATGATGACAGACATCTCCGCCGGCGCTATCAACTCAATGTACTTTTGAACGGTTTGCGATTGAATGCTCTTACCGACGATATAATGGCTCGCCGACGACGTAGCTTTCTTGTTGCTCTTGACCTTCTCTTCACTTGCTACTTCGTTCCTTTCAACCAGATTTCGTTTTTCATTCTTGGCGATCGTTTCACGAATAGTAACCAGGAGTTCGTCGGGATAGAGGGGCTTAGTGACGTAGTCACTTGCCCCGTAGCGGAATGTTTCGACCGCTATCCGCACATCGGAGTATCCTGTAATGATGATCACCGCGGCGCTCGGCTGAAGCAATTTGATCTTACGTAACATCTCCACCCCCGTATGGTCCGGCAGCCGGTAGTCGCAAAGAATGGCGGAATACTGATTTGACCGCAGCAATTGCAAGCCATCTTCGCCTTTGTGCGCTACATTCACTTCGTAGTTGTTCTTCGTCAGAAAGCGCGATAACACAAGGCAAATGTCCTTGTCGTCATCAATGATCAATAACTTATGCATAGTCAAATACCAGTCGTTGGTTTAAGTGTTATTCGTTAGGAAGTTGAGTTTCTGTAATGATTCGTCAATTGCCTTCTTTGTAAAGGGCTTTGCCAGAAAGAGTGACGCGCCCTTCTGCAAGGCCCGCACCCGTTCGTTGTCGTAGGCGCTGATAACAATTACTTTCGTCTGCGATTTTGACTCCTGAAGTACCTTTATTATGTCATACCCCGAACCGTCTGACAAATTCAGATCGACAAACAACAAGTCATACGGTGCTGCCGATAACTTACCTAACGCCTCCGCGATTGAAAGTGAATACGTCACCTCATATCCCAGTTTCCGCAAGTACTGCGTCACCAGGAGGCAAATCTCCACTTCATCATCAACTACCAAAACTCTGCTCATTGCGGGGCATTATACCCGGATGCGGGTAAAAATCATGCCATGCGGCCTGTTGGTACGTTTCGGCATTTACCGACATAAGTTGTAGAAAATATTCCACACTTTTGAGGCGGTCACCCCCTATTCACTGGGTGAAAAGGCCCAGATTAGACGATGCTTCACGGTTTACGATGGCACGATAATAACAGTAGGCACAGCACAACTAAATTCAAAATAGAACTACATATGAGCAGTTTACTTTATGCCATTGCTGTGATCCTGGTGATCGCATGGGCGCTCGGATTCTTTGTGTACAGCGCTGGATCGTTGATACACATCCTTCTTGTTATCGCGATAATTGCTGTGATCTTCAGACTGATCCGCGGCGAGAGAGTTTAGATAAGAGGCTGTCACCGCCAGCCCTAACCCATAGTGATATGACGCTGACAGCCCTTCTCAAACCTTATGAAAAGAACGCGATTTACTTTTCAGATAATTTTCTTCTCCCTGATGGGACTGATCATTACGCTGGGAGTGGGTGGTGTTATACTTTCGAAACTTGCCCTTCGAAAACTTGATGCCCGGCTTCACGCTGCAGGCATTAAGATTCGTTCTCTGAACGTTAACCTGTTTGCACGCTCTGTTACCATCGAAGGTTTCGAATGGCGTACTCCCGCCCCGGATTCGCTTTCGGCTTCAGCTAATTCTTCTCTCCCGGACTCGTCGTTCAATGCCCGTGGCCAGGTGGCCGCAAACATAAAAACTATACATGCCGCTGGTATTGACGTGATGGCCTTCATTCGAAAAAAAGAAATTCACCTCGGATCACTCGTAGTCTCTGAAGGAAAGGTGGTGATCGAAATTTCGAACCATTCCCGTCAACAGGGATATAGTCGAAACGACCATAAGATACCCAACGAACTTCCCTTTACGCAAGTGACAGTCGGCGATCTGCAGATAACAGACCTGGAGATCGTCGTGAATAACGACTCTATCATCGAGCACATGGGCCACGTCAGTCTCGCCTTTCACGATGTCGGTCTGTCTCAAGCTGATCATTTTGCCGATCCACAGGCGTACACGCTGGGGGACTTCAAAGCAACGGTAGGAAATTACAGAATGGCCACACAGAAGAGCATGTATACGCTAAAGGTGAAGCGTATAGCCATCGATAGCAGATCGAAGGAAATGATCGTTGATTCTGTGGTGCTGCTGCCCAGGTACGGCAAATACCAGTTTTCAAGAAGAGTTGGCAAACAAGTCGACCGCTTCGTTCTGCGGGTCCCTCAAGTCACGCTCGCGGGACTTGACTTCAGCAGGCTTCGTGATAGCCTGGTGGTCGCATCTAGTTTAAAGATCGATCACGCCAATTTGTATGTGTTCCGCGACAAGCGACTTCCTTTCACCAAACGAAGTCATATGCCCCTTCCGGTGGCGCTGATCCGAACATTGCGAATTGGATTTGCCCTCGATTCACTCATCCTGGCCGACACGAAAATCACGTATGAAGAATTTCCCGAAAAGGGGTTCGAAACAGGCTATATTGTTTTCGACCATCTGCAGGCAAGCGTTGCTCAAGTGAGCAATCGGGATCTCTATCCAGGCCTGAAACAATCCGTTCTTCATGTCACGTCCCGCGTTATGAAGAATGGGGTCATTACGGTTGACTTTACTCTTCCTTACGACAAGGCCCAGGTTTACAACGCGAAGGGAAGAATTTCAAACCTCGGGTTGCAGCAGTTGAATCCTATGCTTGAAAGCCTGGCTTTTATTCGGGTCGAATCGGGGCGGCTCAACGCACTGGATTTCAATTTTGATTATGATGACTATACCTCCCGGGGAAACATCCTCATCAACTACGAGAACCTCAAGCTTGCTGGTTTGAAGAAAGACAAAGGAAGCCAGGAGAATGATATTAAGTCACTGGCATTGGGGTTGTTTGTCCGGAAGGACAAGGACCGTGCAGTGCCCCTTGAAAACCGCACCGGAAAGGTTTATTACGAACGCGACCGGCGTCGGGCCATTTTCAATGTGTGGGTGAAGTCCCTGTTCTCAGGCGTAAAGTCAAGCGTTGTTGATCCACCTTCCGAGCGGAAACCCCAGACACGCAAGCAACGACGCGATTCGCTTCGCGACGTCCGGAAAGAAACGCGTGAGAAAAAGAAAAGAGAACGGCAAGATCAAAAAAATGAGAAGCAAACAGAAAAGCGCGACACGGTGCGCTCCATTTCTTCCGTCTATGGAGAAGGCTTCCTGCGTCTCTGAAAAATCAACATACCAAATTCAGTAAACTAGCAACCTAACTATTTATCAAAATGAAAAACCTGGGAATCGTACTGCTTGTCGTAGGTCTCATCATGACCGTCTTTACCGGATTCAATGTTATCACCAAGAAAAAGGTGGTGGATCTGGGACCCGTCGAAATAAATAAAGAAGAGAAGACACCCATTTACTGGTCGCCCATAACGGGAGGTATACTTGCCGTTGCCGGTCTCGTTATCATTTTCGTGGGGAAACGCAAATAATCACCGGAACGAAGTGCTCTGGCCGGTCACCCGGTCTGGGCACTTCTAATCAAAAGACCTCACTTGCGGCTTAAAACTTGCCGAAATGGGAAACAGGTCGGGAAGCGCTGTGATGAAGCGTATCTGCCAAGCGGCCGGAAAAGGAGCGTTCTTTCCAAAATAGCCCAGTTCAATAGAAAACGAAGGCAGTACGAGATTCTCGTTTAATGTTCTCACACCCGCCTTGACTGAGTAAAACAGAGAGCGCCGGTCGATAAGGTCATCATTTGATAGCAAATAGATGTCGCCGCGATAATATAAGGTGAATTGAAATCCATAAAAATACCAGGGCATGAAGTAGTCGCCTTCCACACCGATGGATAACCGGCGATTACCGACGGGAATATTCCCCGCTTTGTCTCGCCATTTTCCAATCAGTATGAGACTCCGATCGAGGTTGCGATTGTATCCACGCGTCATTTCGAAGAAGATAAAATTGCGCATCTGCGTTCTCCGCAACCGGACCAGATCACTGAACGCTGTGGCGTTCAATGCCAGCAGACCATCCTCCGCTTTTCCCTTTCTCACAAAGGTGCCACCAGTAGCCGCTACGTTGATGTATCCTACGCGGGGAAAATACTTGCCGGCAATCGCCTCCAGTTGGTAGTAATCCCGGCTGATAAATTCGTTTAACTCGCGTCCGTACATGAATCCCACGCCCGCGCCAATGGGAA
>DATHKA010000596.1:0-11355 GCA_035489615.1 Chryseolinea sp. | reverse complement strand
CCTTAACGTGATATCGCGTGGAGGAGATACGCCGAACATACACAGGCACATTTATAGCCTGGTTCACGCCCGAATCCAGTTGTATTTTGAAATAACTGTTCTCGTACTCCTCCCGTACGGCGAACTGATTCTCCACATAGTAGGCCACTCCAAAGTCCAGCTCGCGCAGCGTCTTTTCAATGAGGGAGTTCGATGTGAGTATTCCAACCTGATCGTCAACGATGCCCCTGGACGACGCCTCAGGCGTAGCCGCATGGGGTTCCGATTCCGATTTTCCGGCGGGTCCGGTCACCATAAGAGACGCGCGTACCTCGTATTTGCGGGGCACCAAATGAAGATAAATAACTGCCGCCGATAGGGCCAGTAAAGTTGCCAGGATAAAAAAATACCAACGGGAAAGGACCCTTATTGCATAGCGTGTAAAGCTCCTAGTGCCAGCCATTTGTTATGTTCTCGCGGGTCGTCCTTGGACGGACGCTCAAATGTAGTCTAAAAAATTTTTACTGCCTCGCTATTCCAGAAGGGCAGCGTCAATCAAGCGCTTGTTCATTTCAAGCGTAGCGTTCCGTCCACAAGATATCCAGAATTCGGAACGTCGTCAATCTGTCTCGCGGCGTTTCACAGAAGCAGGATGCAAATAAAAGAGGTTGGACGATGCCAACCTCTTTTTTTGCTTTCTGCTAAGGCGTGCTAGTTATCTACGCCCATTTCCTTGTATTTCTTTTCAAGGCGTTTCATGCCCGGATCATTACCCAGATCCTGGTAGATGGAAAACAGAATATCAACGACTTCCTGATCCTTCTGATTCAGCTGCTCTGCCTTTTCCCAGTAAGGCTGTGCGATCTTCAGCTTTTCCACCAATACCTTGTCCAGGTCAAATTTCTTTTTCTTGTCTGCGGCCGAAATTCCCAACGAGGACATCTCCTTTTTAATAACCGCTGCATCATTGTACATCAGCTTGGCCAGGTACAATTGCGCCTCAAAATAGTTAGGGTCAATCTTGAGGGCAGCTTCGTAATTCTTCTTTGCCTCGTCGTTAAGGTTTAAGTTTGCATTTGCATAGCCCAGGTAAAAATGGAGAATCTTGTTACCCGGCTCTGCTACGACCGCTGCTTCCAAACCTTTCTTCGCTTCGTCGATGCGTTTCAAATCGATCAGCAAACCGATTTCAACTTTTGGAAGTTGAGGATCTGACGGAAACTTGGCCTTGGCCTCACGAACAATCTTCAGCGCCTCTTCCTTATTATCTTTCGGACCGCTGTAAATGTTTATAATGCTGAGATAAGCATCGACCGACTTACCGCCGAGATCAAGGTACTTCTGGAAAGACTCGATGGCTTTGTCGTAGTTCTCCATACCGTTGGCAACAAAGCCTGCATAGAAATAGCCCAGTGTATCGCTGGGAAGTATCTTTTGCGCTTTCTCAAAATCCTTCAACGCCCCTTCCAGGTCTTCTTCCTGATAAGCCGCCGCTCCTTTGTTTATATACTGACCGTGCCAGTAAGCAATCTGCTGCGATTTGAGGATAGGCAGCCCGGCGGCATCCTGCGTAAAGTGCTCTTTTCCCACTTGCATTTCGTCGCCTTTCTTAAAGGCTGCCAGGGCAACATCGAAAGCATCCGGCGCGAGTGCTTTGAACTGTTCGTTGGATGTCGTATCCAACGACGCATAGATAAGACCCTTGTAGTAATACGTCTTCGCATCGTTCATGGTCTTTTCGTAGGTAGTCGCCGCATCGATCATGGTCTTCGCTTCGTCGAGCTTATTCTCCGTCCAGAGCTGTAAGGCTTTGTTAAGGCTCGGCTTGGCCGCCTTCTGTGCGTACGCTGCGACCGTCACCAGCAGCAACAGCAAGAGTGTATACTTTTTCATTTTACTAGGTTTATAAAGGGTTGGAGTTAAATTTTAGGTTCTTCATCAATCTTGTCGATCTTCTGAATCTTCTCAACAGAAGAAATCCGGTCGTCATCATTCAGCTTGATTAGCCTGACTCCCTGCGTTGCACGCCCCATGACGCGCAATTCACTTACCTTGATGCGGATGGTAATCCCGGATCGGTTGATGATCATCAGTTCGTCTTCATCGACGACTTCCTTGATGGCAACAAGCTTGCCAGTTTTATCAGTGATCGCAAGGGTCTTCACCCCCATCCCGCCGCGTTTGGTGATGCGGTAGTCATCGATCAGCGAGCGCTTGCCGTACCCGTTTTCCGACACCACAAGCAAGTTAGCATCTTCACGGCTTATGCAAACCATCCCTATCACTTTATCCGATTCGGAGTCCAGCGTCACCGCCCTAACCCCCGCAGCCGTACGGCCCATGGGGCGCACGTCCTGCTCGTTAAAATGAACGGCCTTACCTTCACTTTTGGCAATAATGATATGGTTATTACCATTTGTCAATGAGGCGTTTATGAGCCGGTCTCCTTCGTGTATGGAAATCGACGTAATACCCCCTTGTCTCGGCCTTGAATACGCTTCCAGAGACGTCTTTTTGATCGTGCCCTTTTCAGTACAAAGGATCACGAAGTTGTTGTTGATGTATTGTTCGTCCGTGAGATTCTTCACGTTGATAAAGGCCCTCACGCCATCGCCTGGTTCAATATTGATCAGGTTCTGGATGGCCCGCCCCTTCGAAATCTTGGTGCCTTCGGGAATTTCATACACCTTTTTCCAGTAGACTTTGCCCAGATTGGTGAAGATCAGCAGATAGTTGTGCGCCTGCGCAACAAAAAGGTGCTCAGTGAAGTCGTCGTCTTTCGTTGACACACCCCGTGAACCCACTCCACCACGTCCCTGGGTCCGATACTCAGACAGGGAGGTTCGCTTGATGTAGCCCTGGTTTGATATGGTGATCAACATCTCCTCGTTCGGAATCATGTCTTCGAAAGAGATGTCGTCTTCGTTTAACACAACCGTCGTTCGGCGCTCATCGCCAAATCGTTCACGGATGTCAGTTAATTCATCCCGGATGATCTGCATCCGTACGGGTTCATTCTCGAGAATATACTTCAGCCTGTCAATGAGGGCTTTTACTTCGTTGTATTCCTGCTGAATCTTATCGCGTTCCAGACCGGTAAGGCGCTGGAGGCGCATGTCCAGGATCGCTTTCGACTGAATTTCACTAAGTCCGAACTTGGTCATCAGCCCATCCTTGGCCGTTTCCGGATCGCGCGAACTCCTGATCAACGCAATCACTTCGTCGAGGTGATCCAGCGCAATCATGTATCCCTCAAGAATGTGGGCGCGCCGTTCGGCCTCCGCTAACTCAAACTTTGTTCTGCGCACCACCACTTCGTGGCGATGCTCAACATAGTACTTGACGAGATCCCTCAGGTTGAGAGTCATCGGGCGACCCTTCACCAACGCAACGTTGTTTACGTTGAACGACGACTGCAACTGCGTAAACTTGAACAGGTTGTTCAATACGATATTGGGAATCGCATCCTTCTTCAGGTCGTACACAATTCTGTAGCCTTCGCGATCGGACTCGTCGCGGATGTCGGAAATCCCCTCTATCCTCTTTTCATTGATGAGCGCGGCCGTCTTCTCGATCATCAGCGCTTTGTTGACCATGTAAGGGATCTCCGTTACGACAATCTGGTCCTTGCCGTTGGCATTAGTCACAATTTCAGCTTTCGAACGCACCACGATACGGCCGCGACCGGTCATGAATGCCTCTTGTATTCCAGAATGTCCAAAGATGAGTCCGCCGGTTGGGAAGTCGGGGGCGGTGATGTATTTCATCAATTCAGGCACCGTTATCTCCGGATTCTCGATGTAGGCGATGATGCCGTTCACCACTTCCGTAAGATTGTGTGGCGCCATGTTGGTGGCCATCCCGACGGCAATACCCGACGATCCATTTATCAGGAGGTTCGGAAGTTTGCCAGGCAATACCGTGGGCTCAGTCAATGAGTCGTCAAAGTTCGGCTGGAGATCGACGGTATCTTTGTTGATGTCGGCCAGCAACTCTTCCGCTATGCGCCGAAGTCTCGCCTCGGTATATCGCATGGCCGCCGGCATATCGCCGTCAATACTACCAAAGTTTCCCTGCCCGTCAACGAGTGTATAGCGCAGCGACCAATCCTGCGCCATGCGCACCATTGTGTCGTACACCGAAGAGTCGCCATGTGGATGGTACTTACCGAGGACCTCCCCCACGATTCTGGCCGATTTCTTATAGGGCTTGTTGTAATTAACGCCCAACTCTTGCATTCCGAAGAGAACCCGTCTATGCACCGGTTTCAATCCATCTCGTACGTCGGGTAATGCGCGGGAAATGATAACGGACATCGAATAATCGATGTACGCACCACGCATTTCGTCTTCAATATTAATCGGGATTATATTCTGCCTTGCAGGAGGCATGCCGCCACTTTCTTCTGCCATTTAAACGTCGTTGTTACTTGCTGTTTCGAAGCTCTTTTTCAAGCTGTGCAAGATAGTAAAATTCAACCCGTTCGGGCTTTAGTGGCGCAATAAGTTTATAGGTTTTTTAGGGGCGATAAACCGTTTGTGCGGGAACAAAGACGCGGCAGAAAATACAATCTAAAACCAAACTCAATACGGGTTGAGTCTGCGCTTGTTCTTGCCCTTGTATTTGATCAGGTTGGGGTGGTTTTCACCATAGTGTGGATTCTGCTTCTTATAAATCGGGTGAACGCGGCTTCGATACTCGCGATTACCGTGTGCGTGATTCATTTGTGCCTTGCAACTCTTCAGGAAGCAGCGGCGCAATTCCGGAATGCGATAGGTCACGCCCACATTTACATAAAAGGCGTTGAGTTTGTGCGTTACACTCAAACTGCTTTCAGGAAACGCCAGCTTATAGCTTTTGAGCTCGTATGACGGCCGGACAAATATTCTGAAGTATTCTGACATTTCGCGTTCGAGCGACACGCCCAGGTTAACGAACATCCCCTTTTGAATCTGGCTCTTTTCGAAGTGTTGGCCCAGGCTATAGCCGCCCAGATTTACATCGACCACCACCAGGTAGTCTTCGTAGCGATAAACCGTTCCTCCTATGATGGCGAAATATTTCTTGAGAAAAAATGAGGAAAAGTCGGTGTTAAAGCTGTTGATGCGATCGCCATAGCTGATGGGATTGAAAGGTCCCATATGCGTGTATTCGAACGAGAATCCGCCACCAACTCTCACTTTGTCAAAATCTACATGAAGGGTTGCCCGAAGGGGAATATTAAACGATTTGCTCTTGAACCCGATAGATGCCGTATCGCTATTTACCAGGAACGCTGTCGGCTGTGCGGTTGTGCTTGAGCTGATGAATTCATTAACCCAGTTGCCGTAGGTGGCTGTTGTGCTGGAAGAGGCGAATATCAGCGGCTTTGTGTTTCCGCCGTTTTGAATAATGCCATAACCCTTCAGGTCGTGCTTGAACGCCGTACTTCCGTAACCCGTACTCAGACCAAAAGTAACCTTGCTGAAAACGCGGCGGAACAGACCAACGCCCTCGCGTTTGATATAGAAGTATTCCAGCGGAACGCTCGCGTCCTGCTCGGTCTCATACTGCGCCAGGGTGGTTTCCGACAACAGGAGAAGACCGCAGAGTAACAAGGACGCTATCAGAAACTGGCGCTTCAGAAAAAATCGGGGTTATCTCCTACAGTTAAAAAATATAAGCCACTAATAATGTGGCCTTTAAACGGCCAATTTAAGCCAATTTCGTCGTTCATCCTATTCCTCTTAGGCGATTGGGCGCGATTCTCCCATCGAATGGCGATCGCTTTCGTTTCCGCGCCGCGAACAGCTCGCATGCTCGACGGACGGCACCAGCAAAACGACGAAGGTGGCAGGACATTGTCCGCATCTTGCAAACGGTAATGAGTCAAATCACAGCGATTTCAATCCAAGAATAGCGGCCTTTGGGTCCGGCGCGCTGAAAACAAAATTCCCGGCCACCAAAACATCGGCGCCGGCCGCGAGCAGCTGCGCAGCATTGTGCATGCTCACGCCACCGTCGATCTCGATCAACGCCGCGGATCCAGAGTCGGTGATCATCTTTCTCAGTCGCTTCACCTTGGCATAGGTATTCGCGATAAAGGATTGGCCACCAAAACCGGGATTCACGGACATGACGCACACGTGGTCCACGTCAACGAGAACATTTTCGAGCGATATGAGCGGTGTGTGCGGATTGATGGCCACTCCTGCTGCACAGCCAAGGGCTTTTATCTGCTGAATATTGCGATGGAGGTTGTCACAAACTTCAACGTGCACACAAATCCGATCGGCGCCCGCTTTCCGGAATGCTTCGACATGATGCTCAGGTTTCACGATCATGAGGTGAACGTCGAGCGGCTTAGACGTGTGTCGGCGAATGACCTGGACAACAGGAATGCCCATGGAAAAGTTGGGCACAAAAGTTCCGTCCATGATGTCAACATGGACCCAGTCAGCCACGCTCTGATCAATCATTTCAACGTCGCGCTGGAGGTTGCCAAAGTCGGCAGCAAGTACAGATGGAGCGATCAGTGGAGATGCCATAGCGAATTTTCGTGCGGCAAAGTAAAGAAAAAGTTGCTAGTACGTCGTAGCAAAATATTCGTGCCTTCAAATGAACCGGTCGCACCAAACGATTTGCCTGTTTTAGCTAAATCTTAAAGGACAATTTTTGCCTTGACTTACAGGCACCCCGGTACATCCCCACGCAAAGACGCCTAGACTTTGACTATTCGATAAACGTAACGGCGATCCTGCCAGATCACGCGAACAAAATAGAGGCCGGCCCGAAAGGACGACAGATCGGCCTTGTGTTCGCGATTAAGCCAGGAGAAGGAAACGTCCTGACTCGTCAACAGTTTTCCATCAGCCGAGATCAATTCGATGCGGCATGTGCTTACCGCGTTGGGATCGGATGGTTTGATGACGAGGGTGTCGGCAGCGACAGGATTCGGATAAACGGCAAAGACTTCTTCCTGAGGATGACTTTCGATGTAATTGACCACGGCGCGGAAGTTCGGAATACCAAAGCCAATGAGCGAATCAGGCGACGAGGCCTGAGAAGCGGAATTTCGAATTGCCTCGATGACCGATCGGTTGCTGAGATGCGGATAGCGTTGCCAGATACCTGCTGCAAGGCTGGTGATGAGCGGAGCGGCGAGACTCGTACCATTCAGATTTCCTGTGCTGCCGTCGGGCCTGATGATTGCCGTGCCCACACCCATCGCTGCCACGTCGGGTTTTACTCTGCCGTCGGCGGAGGGGCCTTTCGAACTTGAAGGAGAACGCTGGCCGGAACTTGCCACGCTGGCAACACTGAGTACATCCCGGGCATCGGCTGGTGCCGTAATTTTCTGCCATGCGTTGCTGCCTTCGTTTCCGGCACTACATACGACAACGATTCCACGGTCCGCGGCCCACTGTGCTGCGCGCGATACGACGGTGGTCTTGCCATCGAGTTGGCTTTTGGCGTAATTCATGCCCGCATCGTCAAAGTCGTAATAGCCGAGTGACGAACTGATTATGTCAACGCCTGCGCTATCCGCTTTTTCCGCAGCAAACAGCCAGTTAAATTCTTCCACGCGATATTCGCTTGATCCGTCTTCCGTGACGTATAGCTGATACGTAGCTTCATAGGATCCTCCCACGTAATTCCCTTCCTGATAGGCGGCGATAATCGAAAATACAGCGGTACCATGATCGTCGTACTGGAACACATCGCCGGAATTCGCCACGAGGTCCAGACAAGCATCTTCATCGAGCCGGCCTTCCTGGAAAATGTGTTGAAAAGGCGATGCCTGGTCGACGCCCGAAAATCCGCCGTCGAACAGCGCGATAAGAATGTTTTCGCCACGGTATCCGGCGTCCTGCATGGCATCCAGTCCGATCATGGAGAGCTGGGCTTCGGTACGCGTTCCTTCCACGTGCGTTTTGGATCGCGATAACTGACGTTTGCGCCCGCCGGCTGCCAGGCGTGCGCCGGGCGCCACGTATTCCAAATGGTCAACATACGCCAGCTGGGAAATGTCGCCGACCAACGAGGCATCACACTCTATCAGAAGAGCATTCAGCCAACGCGAGCTGAAAAAGGTTTTCGCCCCGGCGGAAGCAACGCCAACTATATACGCCGGAACTACCGGGAGGTCTTGCTCTGTAACGCCGATGCCCTGCTCCTCTCGTCGATCAACAGCACGCTTAGACAAAAAAGCCAATGGATCGTTGATGATATACGGCGTATTCAGCTTGTCTTTGAAGAACACAACGTAGCGATTCACCTGACCCTGAACGCAGAAGCTGATCAGGCAGAAGGCAAATGAAAGTAGGATGGCACTATTCCTGGCCATGCATAGTTAGCGTTTGCGTGTACTCCACGCCTTCGTCCACGACCTGTTGACCCAGACACCCCGATTCGGTCGTCGTGCAATAATGGAGTTGCCGCACATCTTTCGACACCAGTCCGACATTCCGCGCATAGATCTCCTTCCGTTGATCAAGAAACACAACAAAGTCCTGGCTATCGTGCTGATTTATAATGAGGCAGTCATGGTAGTTAACACCGGCCACGGTCTGACTGATCTTGGCCTCTTCCAGCACGTATTCGTCTTCATCCATGCTGTTGTAGAGGTTGCCATTCCAGCGGTAGCCTTGACCAGGTGGAAAACGGTACTTAAGATATACGGTGTTTGCCTCGTTTGCGATCAATTCCAGATCGTCGGCCTCTATCGCCCAGGTGCTTACATACACCCAGTCTTTGTCGTTCGTTGGTCGGTTGTAATGATATTGAACGTATGCATATGAGCCGTCCTCCTGATCGATTGAGTCGACCAGCACCGTTTTGAGCTGGTAGGTTTTCTCGGCGGCTACACCCAGCGTATACACCACTTCGTGCACGTCGTATATCTGGTATACGCCCTTTCTCAGCGGGAAATAATCGGTGGGTTTGTCCGCAACCACAACATTGTTGTTTTCAGAGTCGCACGAAAGCGCGAATATTGTGGCCATCATTGCTACAAAAGAAAGCCCACGACGCGTTAGAATATGCATTTTCACAGAGCCGGCACCGCAATAGTAAACGCCGAATGGGCAAAGTTATTTCTAAATCCTGACTAATGCTATGCCACTGAAGACCTTAGTAAAGGTTGGTTCGCTGACTAACCTGAGTGATGCGCGATATTGTGCAGGAATGGACGTCCAACTGCTGGGGGTTCAGGCCGTGACAGGCCTTCCCAACTACCTTTCGCCCGCCCGGTTCCAGGAGATTCGCGGATGGATCGCCGGACCTTCCATCGTAGCCGAGGTACACGGCGTGCAAAGCATCCAGGAAATTGAGTCGATCATCGAGGCTTATCGTCCGGACTATCTTGAACTGGGGATTGCCGAGCTTCTCCTGGCGGAAACCGTATCGCTGCCTGTGATTGTCCGCGTGAAGCCTGGTGAGTCATTCGATCATGTGCGCGTTGCTCCAGCGTATGCGTTGGTGGATGCCGGTGACACCCGGTCCTTCGAAGTACCGCGCATCGTTCGGGTTTCAAGTCTGGAGGATGCGAAACGTGTGCTTGACGATTCTGGCGTGAGCGGGATGGCGCTGCAGGGAAGCGATGAGTTGAGTCCTGGACTAAAGACGTACGATACGCTCGCCCCGATCCTGGAAATGCTGGAAGACGACTGACGGCCATAATGGTCCGCCTGGTGCAACTGCGTTACTTAAGCAAACTGTTTACGGAAGTCAATCTGCTGCGGGGACTATATCGCCGTTTCGTGCGCGATCTTCTTCCACTTACGGCGTTGCTTGGGATGGAACGTTTCCCAGATTTCTTCGCTGCGTTCTAGCAAGCTTTGTGCAGCCTTGGCCCTGACCATTTGGTGGTTGGATTCGTTCGCGACGTCTGTCAGTTTTTTGTAAAACAGGCTGTTGATTTCACGGATGCGTAAACATTGACTGTCTTTCAGTTTAAGCTGATCTTTCCAAAACAGGGGATCAAAAACAATCATGGTCTGTTCACTCTTCAACTCCTGTGCGCGCAAGGCAGATACAGTTGAAAGAAGCATCACGGCTACGATAAAAAGTCTGTGTGTCATTGCGATAGCGTATTGTTCCAGTGACAAAATTAATTACTACTCGGCAACTTAACGCGTTGTGCGCTTCAAAATTGTTCCACAATCGTGTACATGAGACGAGAGGAGACATTTCAGAGACGAAAAGGGATAAGAGAATGTAGGGATTTGGAGGTGGCTGGGGGTCGTTGGGGCAGTGCAATCGTTTGGGATTTTAAAGGCAGCGAAGGGAGCAAAGGGCCTACGGCTGAAGGCTTTACCGCAAAGCCGCAAAAACGCCAAGGACCGCTAAGATATTTTAACGGTCGCCTGTTATTAATTTTTGTGCAACGATGGCCCTATGCGCAAGCGCCGTTGTATTCCCGACCACAGATTATAATAATGTTTTCAAAACACAGTATTGGACACCGTGCGTAAAATAAAATCTCAGCGGTCCTTGGCGTTTTTGCGCCTTTGCGGTTAAGTCTTCCGGCCGTAGGCCCTTTGCTCCCTTCGCCGCCTTTCACCTCCAGTACTTCGCTATCTTTTCTCTCAGGAACCTCACGCTCCTTCTCAACTGATCCATCCCCTCTACGCCGTCCTCAATGCTGATCCACCCATCGAAGCCCACACGCTTGAGCTCGCTGAATATGGCGTCATAATCATTCAACCCCTTTCCAATTTCACCGTGGCTCAAGCGCTTGGCATAGCCTATTGCTCCCAACTCTTCGTTGCGCAGGTCTTCAATAGTCCCCTCGATGAGAAAGCGGTCGCTCGCATGCATGGTAACAACGCGCGACGAAACTTTATATAGCAGTTCGAGCGGGTCTTCGCCTGCGAGAAACGCGTTGCTGGGATCGTAGTTGACCCCGAAGTTCGAATCGGTGATGCTTTCCACCAACTGACAAAACACGGCCTGCTTCTGTGCGAATTCCGGATATTCCCAAAAATCATCCTTGTAGTGATTTTCCAGAATCAGCGTGATGCTGCGCGACTTCGCATACGGGATACACGCCTTGATGCATTCTGCGGCAAGCCTGACACCGTCGTCAATGGAAAGTTCCGGACGTCGTTGTCCCGAAAGAACGCGGCAATAACTTCCGCCCAGAGCCTGGGTCATATCAATCCAGTGCTTTTGCTTTTCAATTTCCCGTGCGCGAAAGGCAGCGTCCGGATGCGTAAAGTCGGGCGAGCAGCACATCATAGGAATTTTTTTGCCGCGGTCTTCCACCTGTTGTCTGAACTGCGTCCAATTCGCGCGATCCTGCATCTCCAGAAATCCGGCATACCATTCAAGGCCATCGATCTCCAATGCGCAGGCCAGGTCAATCCATTCGGATACCTTCATCGAGCCATCTTT
>DATHKA010000595.1:0-2953 GCA_035489615.1 Chryseolinea sp. | reverse complement strand
CGTATTCGGAAAGCACGAAGGAGTCGACACCCTTATAACGGCCGCCCTGGACGCCATGCGCACCAAAGGCGCAACCATTGTGGATATTGACTTCCGCTCCAGGTTCAAGGACATGGGTTCCGCACCCTTCACCGTGCTTTTGTACCAGTTCAAAGCTGGCGTCAATAAGTATCTCGCTACTGCCAATTCCCGTATGAAAACACTGGATGACATCATTGCTTTTAATACCCAGAACGCCGATCGCACGATGCCCTATTTCAAGCAAAGCATACTTGTGGATGCGGCTAAAAAGGGCGGCCTTGATGACAAGGAATACCGGGACGCCCTGACGCTCGTGCAGAAGACGACGCGCGAAGGAATAAACGCCGTTTTGAAAGGTGAAAAACTTCATGCCATAGTCGGCCCCACCAACGGTCCGTCCTGGTGTACCGATCATGTCAATGGCGACTTCTTCACGGGATACGGCTCCTATGGATCTGCCGCGCAGGCAGGTTATCCACACATAACGGTTCCCATCGGCCTCGTTTCGGGTCTTCCGATAGGCCTGTCGTTTATCGGCGCACCTTATCAGGAGGCCTCTTTGATTGGCCTCGCCTATGCCTATGAACAAGCTTCGTCCCTGAGAAGGAAGCCTTCCTTCATGCCTTCTCTTTCTTAGTCATGACGAAGATGATCCGCCGAGACTTTTTTCCTTAACTTGTACATTAAATTGTTTACTCCACATGAAGTCAAATTTGTGCACCGCCTTCCTGGTCGTATGCCTCTCGTACCACGCCCTGTCGCAGGGTGTTATCAAAGAAAGTCTCACCCTCCAAAGTTCCATTCTCGGAAGGGAAGTCCAATTCAACATCTACCTTCCCAACGGATACGACCTGACCAATCGCGGTTATCCCGTGCTCTACTTGCTTCATGGTTATGGTGATGACGAAACGGGCTGGACACAGTTCGGCGAAGTGGAGCAGATTGCTGGTAAAACGACGGCTGCCGGTGAGGCAACGCCCATGATCATCGCGATGCCGGACGGCGGGGTGACCTGGTACATGAACAGCTACGACGGCAAGATTAAGTATGAAGATTTCTTTGTGAAAGAATTTATACCCTATATCGACAAGAACTACCGCACACGTCCCAGCAAGCAGTATCGCGCTATCGCGGGCTTATCGATGGGAGGCTACGGTTCTCTCCTTCAGGCAACCAAGCATCCGGAACTGTTTTCGTCTTGCTCAGCCCTTAGTTCCGGGGTGTTTACGGATGAGGAAATGATTGCCGCAAACGAAAACACGTGGGGCAACGTGTTAGGCAACCTCTATGGCAAAAAAGAACTGACCGGAAAGAGCCGTCTGACGCCTCATTACGAGGAGAACTCTATCATTAGCATCGTCACCAAAGGCAACGCCGAGGCGCTTGGCAAGGTGCGATACTACATCGATTGTGGCGACAAGGATTTTCTCATCAAAGGCAACATGGCATTACATGCCGCCATGGTTGATAAAAAGATTGCCCACGAGTTCCGTGTCCGCGAGGGCGTACACAGTTGGTCGTATTGGCGCTCGGCGCTGCCTGAGGTACTTAAGTTCGCCAGTGTAAGCTTCCATCAGCAGTAACGCAATAGCTATACGTTGAGGTACTTTAATGTCATAGCGGCCGCACTGTTGTCATTGTTGTACCTCACGGGCTACATTCCTCCGACCGAGCGTTATAACCTCTGGTTCACCATTTTCATCATTCCCTTTGCCATGGTGGCGAATACAGTGTTGTTGATCGTCGCTGCGATTCGACGCAGGCGCACAGCGCTGTTTTATCTTTTGCCGATGATGATTGGATTGCCGTACCTGCTCAGTACGGTGGGTATTAAGTCCTACTTTCAACGTCGCGATCCATCGTCCTCCACCTTCACGCTGCTAAACTACAACATATCCAATTTCGGAATTAAGGAGAGTGTCAAGACAGATAAAACAGTTGCCGTGTCTGAACTATACAACCTATTGTTGCATCCTGAGACGGACATTCAATGTTATCAGGAGTTCATTAATTATCCCTGGAGCAAGGAAGGCAATGTCATCAAACGACTCACCGAACTCAATCGCCATTTTTATTTTTCCATGGAGCCGGTGACCGACCACATGGATTATTCGCGCATGGGCACCTTGATCCTTTCTAAGTTTCCGATTGTTTCAAGTGGTGACGTATTGGCTGGTGAGTTCGGGTTCAACCGCGTATCGTTCGTCGACGTCGTCATAAAATCCGACACGGTTCGAATCATTAATGTACACCTGCATTCCATGGGGTTAGGAAGATTTGATCCGCGGGTCCGATCTCAAATTAAGGAGGTGGGACGCGCTACACGTACCATTTTAAGCAAGCTCAAAGAAGGCGTGTTTGAAAGAAGGAGGCAGGTGGTGGAATTGATGCACTTCGTCGAACACTCGCCTTACCCGGTTGTTTGTGCAGGGGATTTTAATGATATGCCATATGCATATACATACCGCTACGTCAGGAAGTACATGAGGAATTCATTTGAAGAATCAGGGAAAGGATTCGGATTTACGTACAACGGAGGAACGTTGCGCGTGCTTCGAATAGACAACCAATTTTACCAGGGGCGCATTCGTTCGACCGACCTGCGCACGCGATATGACCTTCCCTACACGGACCATTTTCCGGTCCAGGGAACGTACCAGGTTACCGGTCGCCAATGACGGAAGGAATCGCTCTTCGCGCATGCTGTTCCATCGGCAGCGGAAACCAAAAGAGCGACGACAACTTCAGTTAATTCGGGAGCTTGCCGCGGAAGATCGGGCAATTACTATATTTACCCCTCATGCTCGGCGCCATTCACCATATACTAAGCAAGCCGGTTGCGTACCTCCACGACAAACTGTCGCCGCGACAATTTTTCATATTGTCAAGCATTCTGGTGGGCCTTTCATCGGGAACGGCGGCGATCCTGCTG
>DATHKA010000594.1:0-16984 GCA_035489615.1 Chryseolinea sp. | reverse complement strand
AAGGTGGACGAAGCAGGGTGAGCGGCCTTATTTTACCTCAGATACGCACGCACCTTCTTAACCGATATGCAACATTTATGAGCACCCACGCCAAGCGGCACACCTGGGTAAAATCCAGCCGCGAACCCGCTTCGTCCACCTACCCTGGTATCGCTGGCTACTTCAGCACCACCACGGTGATCCCATCACCACCATGCTCCACATGTTCATCTCGAACACTCGCTACTTCGCGATATCCCTTCAGTTGATCGCGAACCACCTTTCGCAGCACACCTTCTCCTTTTCCATGCAAAATTCTTACTTCGCCAACGCCCAGCAGTATGGCGGTGTCCATAAACTGATCAAGAATGCCCATCACTTCATCTACTCGCTTTCCGCGGATGTCGAGCGTGTCGCTGAAGTTTGTCCGTTTTTCAAGGACGTTGATGCCCGCCGATCGAAGTCTTGTCACAACGTCTTTCTCAACCGGCGTATCCGCTCTTTCAAGTTTATCGAGTTTCGTAACGGATTTGAGAAGTCCAAATTGGATCGTTGCGTTTTTGCCGCTGATCGACAGGATCGTACCGGAGCTATCCTGGCCGGTGATGCGAACGCGGTCTCCTTCAGCGAATGTTTCCGCCGGCTTTGGCGCAGGTATTTCAGCGTCGCCTACCCTATCCGTTAGGGTGCGGAGGTTTTGCCTCACCTTCAGCGTCTCCTTCTTCTCGGCTTTGTTCTCTTTTATATGCCTGATCGTCTTCTCTATCTCGCGGTTGGTTTGCTTTAACAGGTTCGACGCATCTTCGCGGGCCTTGGTGATGATCTCTTTCTTTTTCGATTCCAGGTCGGTGTACAGATGCTGGTAGCGAGAGAGCGATTGCTTCAATTCCGCATCCTGGCGATCGAGTTGGCGCACTTTCTCCGTGAGTTCCTGCTTTTCTTTTTCCAGCGATCGTACCAGTCGCTCGAATCCCGCCAGATCTTTTCCCACCAGCCGTTCTGCTTCGGCCAACGTATGATCCGGCAGTCCGATCTTGCGGGCTATCTCTAACGCGAATGAGCTTCCCGGTTTTCCAATATCCAGCACAAACATCGGTTGCAGGTTCTTGTCGTCGAAGCGCATCGCCGCATTTCTGATTCCCTGACGCTGGCCAGCAAAGAGTTTCAGATTGTAATAGTGCGTCGTGGCAATGCCCCACACCCGCTTCTGCAGCAACGACTCAAGGATCGCCTGGGCAATTGCGCCGCCAAAGTTCGGATCGGTGCCTGAACCCAGCTCATCGAGTAACACCAGCCATTTGCCGGTGGCTGATTCCGTGAACACTTTCATGTTGCGCAGGTGACTGCTGTAGGTGCTGAGATCGTTTTCAAGCGATTGCTGATCGCCAATGTCAAGCAGAATGTCGTTGAAGATACCCACACGCGAGCGATCCGACAGTGGCACAAGCATGCCACATTGTACCATGTATTGGAGTAACCCAACCGTCTTCAAGCACACGGACTTTCCCCCAGCATTCGGTCCCGACACCAGCAGCATACTGTGCTCCTTGTTAAGTTCGACCGAGAGAGGAACCACTTCCCGTTTGCCTTTCAAACTCAGGTATAAAAGCGGATGGCGTGCATTGTACCACGTCAGTTCCTGTGCCGCTTCCAGTTGCGGCATATCGGCGTCTATCTCAAGGGAAAACTTTGCCTTTGCGCGTACGAAATCAATTTGCGCCAGAAACCGGTAGGCCTGACGCAGCGGTTGAAGTTGACTTCTAAAGAGACTTGTTAGCGAGGTCAGAATGCGAATCACCTCGCGCTTCTCCTCGTGTTCGAGATCGCGGATCTCGTTGTTCGCTTCCAGCACTTCTGCGGGTTCCATGAACACCGTCTGACCAGTCGCGGACTCATCCATGATGAACCCTTTCATTCGGCGCTTATGCTCCGCCAATATCGGAATGACTACACGTCCATCGCGAATCGTGGGAAGCGCTCCTTCCGGAACCCATTGCTCCCTTACGGCGCTGCGAAAGATCTGATCGGTAAGTCTTCGTATCCTGGACTGCTCCTCCCGCAGGCGCTTCCGTATGGCGCCCAATTCCGGACTTGCCGAATCTCGTACCTGCGCCTTATCATCGATCGTGCTAAATACCCGATTGCTAAGTTCGTTGGTAATGCCGACGGGAGTAGCCAGTTTATGCAACTCGGGGTATGCCTCCGCATATTTATCCAGGAATGCGCGGCAGGCGATGATCGTCTCCAGCGAGTAGGCCATGTTGAGAAACTCGTCGGCCTCGAGCCAATTGCCCTCAAGCGTCACCCTCCGCAGCCATTCCGTTGGATCAAAAAAGTGCCTGTCCGGGAATGGGTCGCCTTTCTCGAGAATCATTCTGAACTCGAGGTTTTGCCGCAACAGTGCTTTTATGAAGTTATACTCCGAGCCGAACCGCATGCGGTCGACCCACTCCTCTCCCGCATGACTCAGGCAATACCCTTTGAGTTTGTTTCTGATCTGGTCAAACCCGAGTTTCTGTTCAAATGAATCCGGATAGATCATTTCTTCAGTTCGTTCGATATCATCTTCTGCTCGCGCAGGTTCAGAGAGTCGATCAAGGCCGTATAGATTTCCTCCATGACAATCGGATTTTCCAGGTAATAATCGAACGACAGTCTAAAGACCGAGTCGCTGACGCCCACCTGGTCAAATATGGCAGGTGACATGGCGCGAAACATCTGGGCAGTAGAATCGCGTGAAACGCCCACCGTTGCCACTTTCTGCTCAGCAAGATAGAGTTCCGTCATGGCGCGCACCATTTCACCCTTTCCTAACAGTCCTTGAGGCTTTCCATTACTGGAGCAGCCGGCGAATGTGAATAGAGACGCGAGCAGCACGTTCAACACACCCGCGATTAACGTCCCCCGATTTACTGATTTTAGCATCCCATACTTCATTTTGGGTGGGGAAAAATACTCATAATTGTTCTATTTTTGGCGGAAACGGCCTTGTTGCGACGAAGCAATTGCAGGTTAAGAGAACAAACTTTATTCCAACAGATAGACCGTGCGGGATCTTCTTAAGAAATTACGCAGATACGAAATACAAATCCGGAAGGCGATCAACAGCCAGATGCAGGGTGATTTTCACTCGGTGTTCAAGGGATCGGGTTTGGAGTTCGACGATGTGAGGCCCTATCAATATGGCGACGACATCCGAACGATCGACTGGAACGTGTCGGCCAAAGGGCACGGAACATTCGTGAAGACCTTCCGCGAGGAGAAAGAACAAACCGTCTTCTTCATTCTGGACGTGTCGGCCTCCGAAGATATTGGCAGCCCCGGAAGCACCAAAGCCGACATCGGGAAGGAAATCTGTGGGGTGCTGGCCCTTTCGGCGTCAAAAGAATCGGGCCATGTGGGTCTCATCTGCTATTCCGATCAGAAGGAAAAATACATCAAGCCGACCAAGGGTCACTTGCAGGCCTACGAGATAATCGCCACGCTGGCGCGTCTCAAACCGCAATCGGATAAAACTGACCTTTCAAAGGCAATAGCCTTCTCGTTGAATGCCATTCGCCGCCGCAGTGTAGTAATTCTCATTTCCGATTTTATCGACGAAGGATACGAACATAATCTGAAAGCCCTGGCGCGGCGACATGACCTGGTGGTGATTCATATCAGTGACAAACGGGAGACACGACTGCCGAAGCTGGGGATCATACCTGTAATAGACAAGGAGTCACATCGAACCCTGTGGGTGAACACCTCGTTTGGAGATTTTCGCACGAAGATCAGCACACGTCTGGCCGAGCGTCGGTCGGACCTGGAGAAATTCAGCCGTAAACATCAAATCAATTTCATATCACTGGATACAGACGAAGACTATGTGCCGAAACTTCTAAGACTGTTTAGAGTGAGAAACCAATCGTTAAAGACCTGAGGTGATGGTGATTCGTGTGATGGGTTTATGCTTGAGCCTGGCGTTGATCGGCATTGTGCCGGTGCGTGCGCAGGAGGTCCGCGTTCACAGCGGCTTCCTGACCGACAGCCTGGCTATCGGAGACGAGGGAGGTTATTTTCTGACGGCGCGGTATCCGAGCGAGTTGAACATTCTGTTCCCCGACTCCACCTACAACTTTGCGCCTTTTGAATATGCACGCAAGATTTATTTTCCAACCAAAACGACAAATGGCCAGAGCTATGACAGTGCCATTTATTATGTATCCACCTTCGAAATCGATAAGCTTCAGTCGCTGAGCCTTCCCGTATTTCAGTTTACGGAGCTGGACACCACTTCCTATGCGTCGCCTCGCGACACCATTCGGTTGATTGAGTTGGTCAGGAATTTACCCGACACCCTGGCCGTGCAGAATCTTCCGCTAAAGACCAATACGGCCTATCAACTCGTGCCGTTCCTGTTCAATTATCCCGTTCTGATGATCGTATTGGCCGTGCTGCTGATAGGTGCCCTGGTCGGATGGTTGATCTTTGGCAAACGTATTCGCAAGCACTTCCGGATCAAACGGATGGAAAAATCCTATCAAAAGTTCATCGGGGCATTTACACAACAGCTGGACGAGATCAAGCAGTCCTTTTCGCCCGTGCGCACAGAGCATGCGTTGGTGGAATGGAAGCGTTACATGGAACATCTTGAGGCACGCCCCTATACCAAACTGACCACACGCGAAACCATGCGCATGGAAAACAACGAAACATTGGGATCCAACCTGCATACTATCGACGGAGCCATCTACGGTCACAACACAAGCGTCGTGGAACCCCTCGAACACCTGAAGTCATTTGCTCATCAACGATTTTTCAAGAAGCTGGAGGAGGTGAAACATGGATAAGGATACGTGGCTTTCGCTCGAGTGGTTTCAGCCTTCGACGCTGCGGTCATTTGCCTGGGAAAATCCCCAGTTCCTGTGGATCATCATCGGCGTACCGTTCCTGTTTCTGTTGCGATGGCTTACGCGCCTGCGCTTCAATCAGAAACTTCCCGTAGCCGTTACGCAAAAAGACCTGCACGTTTCCCCCATGACCCTGGTGCGTTTTCTTCCCGACTTTTTTCTCATGTTAGCCCTGGCGTTGATTCTTACCGCCCTGGCCCGTCCGCAGAAAACAAACGAGAAAGTGGAACAATGGACAGAAGGTATTGATATCATGATTGGTCTCGACATTTCACAGTCGATGCAAATCGAGGACTTTCTGCCCAATCGCCTGGAGGCGGCGAAATTGGTGGCGCTTAATTTTATCGATGGCCGGATCCAGGATCGCATCGGTATTGTCGTCTTCTCGGGTGATGCATTTTCTCTGGCGCCACTGACAACGGACTATAAGTTGCTAAAATCCTATCTCGAAGAGATCAACTTCGACATGATAGAAAACCGAGGCACGGCCATCGGCAGCGCACTAGCCGTGGTAACAAACCGCATGAGCGAATCGGAATCCAAGTCGAAAGTCTGCATCCTCATCAGCGACGGCGATAATACTGCCGGCAACATTGATCCGATCACTGCGGCCAAACTGGCAGCGAGTTTCAATATCAAGATCTACACGATTGTTGTAGGAAAGGAAGGCCTGGTTCCCTATGGAAAGGATTTCTTCGGCCGCCCCAACATGATCGAAAACACGGTAGATGAAACCACGATGCGCCAGATTGCGAACATCGGCAGCGGAGAATTTTTCCGGGCCGCCGACAACAAGGCACTCAATCAGGTGTTTGCCCGTATCGATCAGTTTGAAAAAGCGGAAATCAAAGAAACACGATTCAAAGACACATCGGACTACTATTACATCTATCTGCAATGGGCGATTGGCTTCTTCCTGGTTTGGTTGGCGCTCAAGTCGTCGTTTATATCGAATGTGCTGCAGGATTGAAATCCAGGTTAAGTGAGCAGAATTTTGGGATCCAGAACTTGTGACCTTTTTAAAGGTGATGGGCGATTGATTGAAGGTGTGGCTTGATTGAAAGGAAAAAAATCCAGGATCGGAGAACACAGAGATTAATTTTTGGTGCGAAGGCCCTTAAGTAGGATCGTGTTGGGTGTGAAGTGAAGAGGTACCTATGTGTTGACCGCTTTGGGTAAGCGCCGCGCTTCGTAGGAAGGTTAAGGCCGAGGCCTGGAGGAGGGCCGTGAACCGGAACGTAGCTGCTTCGACGGCAAGCCGTCGAGAGCTAGCTGAGGCATTGTTAGAGGGGTACCCTCCTACGAAGCGCGGCGCTTACCCAAAGCGGTCAATAGACCGGTACATCCGCATTTCATAATCAGCACGAACCCTATTAAGACTACGTGCCAAAAGAAATCTCCGTGCTCTCCCATCCTGGATTTTTAAAAGCTTCCAATACTTCGCCACATCCCCCTATGAAATGCATCACTTCAATTGATGTCATCTGGAAATAGAATTAATCTCCCCGCGAAAACGATCATGACAATACCCAACACGATGTTCATGATTCGGATGAAGCGCGGTGTAATAAGCGTCCGCAGCTTGTCAGCGAGTTTCGCCTTGATCACGTCGGTCAGGAATACTGTAGACACGATCGAAATGAAAAACAGCGTTGCCTTGCCCGGATGCGCATATCCCAACCGTGTTGTCGCTACACCCACGGTTGCTACCCAAAAAAACAATACCATAGGACTGAGGGCATTGATGAGAACTCCCTTCCCTATCAGTTTGAGCCAGGGGCCGCCTTCAACATTTGACACTTCAAATTGAAATTGTGCCAGCTTGCGACGCTTTACGAGCAAATAATACAATCCAAAACCGAGCAGGATCAGCCCTCCTGTGTAGGCCATGTAGTGCCTGAAGCTTTCGGCTTCCATAAACTGAACAAGCCCCAGGTATGAAACGAGTATGTAGACAGAATCACTCAAGGAAACCCCAATAGCGACAAAAACGCCGCTTACAAAGCCCTTTTCAATGCTCGTTTGAATGATTGTAAAGAAGACCGGACCGATTAGAAATGCGAGGACGATCCCGGAGATGACTCCGTTAATGATGATCTCCATTGACGTTATTTTGAAGGAAGTTTTTCCAGTCTTCCAGCTGCGCGTTCTTCATCACCCTGGGAAATTTGTTTTGACCACCAACTTTGCCTTTGGATTCCATCCAGTCATAGAACGTCCTGACCGGGATCACGTCTACGAAAACTTCTTTTAGCGCAGCGCTTCGCTCAACAGCGTAGTCATCATTTAGTGCCTTCAGGTGCTCATCGATTTTGTCGCGCAGCAGTTTCTTGTCAACAGGGTCATCGGTGCCCACAAACCAATGATGGGCAAAAAGGGACTGATGCGGAATGCCTGCCACGGTGAATTCAGGAATGTTGACGTTAAAATCGTTGGAAACCAATTCAATCGCTTTGTTCATGTTGTCGACCGAGAGGTGTTCGCCGCAAAGACTAAGGAAATGTTTGGTGCGACCGGTGATAACGATCTCCGCCTCTTCCAGCGACGTGAACTTTATCACGTCTCCGATAAGGTAACGCCAGGCACCGGCACAGGTTGACATGAGCAGCGCGTATTCTTTTCCCTCCTCTACTTCATCGATCAGCAACGCGTCTGCGTTAGGGTTGATCTCGCCGTTTGCATTGAAGTTCTTCTCTTCAAATGGCACGAACTCATAGAAGATGCCGTTGTTCAACACCAGGCGCATAGTCCTACGGTTAGGATAGGCCTGAAAGGCGATAAATCCCTCGGAAGCGAGATAAGTCTCGATGTATTTTATGGGACGTCCCAGTAATTTTTCAAAACCCTTTCGATACGGATCGAACGACACGCCTCCGTGCGCATAGACCTGGAGATTAGGCCACATCTCGTGAATGTTGTTGAGACCGTGGTGTTTGATGATCTTCTCCATGAGGATCTGTATCCAGGCAGGCACTCCCACGATGATACCGATGTCCCATTCGGTAGCCCGTTCGGCAATCTCGTCGAGTTTGGCGTCCCAGTTACGCGTCTTGGCGATCTTCTTTCCCGGTTTGTAAAAATGTTGAAACCAGAACGGCAACCGCGCTGCCTGAATGCCGCTCAGGTCGCCTTCAAAGAAACTGCCGCGATTATTCAAATGCGTGCTTCCGCCCAACATCAAAATTCCAGACTCAAAAAACGACGGCTCCAGGTCATATTTCGAGAGCGTGAGAATCTGTCGGATGCTCGTCTTCTGAATCGCTTTCGTCATGTCCTTGGTGACAGGAATGTATTTTGACGATGCCTCAGAGGTTCCTGAACTCAGCGCGAAGTACTTCACTCGCCCCGGCCAGCACACGTTGCGTGCACCCTGAAGGGAAAGCTTCCACCATTCAGAATGAATCTTGTTGTACGTGAATATGGGCACTTCTTTCGTGAAGCGATGGTAAAATTCTTTGTCGCCCTTCCTAAAGCCCCTGAGCACGATTCCAAAGTTGTATGCCTTGCCAAACTCTGTCTGACTTGCAGCGATCAGCAACTCCTTCAGTTCTTTCTTTTGCAAATCGAATGGCGACGTATACTCCTGCTCCAACATTTCCCTGAGGGCGATTCCTTTTTTGAGTAATGTTCCGAGTATCGCCATATCTTGCGCCAGCTTTGGTAGTTTAAGGGCCTAAAATAGGCATGAATATTAAGATTAACATACAGAAAATATCTCGAAACTTGCCGCCCGGATGCGAGTTAGTAGCCGTTACCAAGACGAAAAGTGTAGCCTTAATACAGGAAGCGTACGATGCCGGACATCGGGATTTCGGAGAAAACAAGGTGCAGGAACTGGTGCCGAAATCCGAAGCGCTACCGAAGGATATTCGATGGCACATGATCGGCCATCTTCAGTCGAACAAGGTAAAATATATCGTGCCCTTTGTGCACCTCATTCACTCCGTCGACAGCGAGCGCCTGTTGGCCGAAGTCGACAAGCAGGCTGCCAAAGCAGGCCGCACAGTTTCGTGCTTGCTGCAGGTTCACATTGCCAGGGAAGAGACGAAATTTGGTTTTTCGATCGATGAACTGAAGCCGTTCCTCCGATCGGAACGCATCGCAACATTTAACAACATCCGTATTGCAGGACTGATGGGCATGGCTACGTTGACCGAAAATGAGACTCAGGTGAGTGCGGAGTTCAGCACGCTGCACCAAGCGTTCGAAGAACTGCGCAGCGAGTCCTTGTCAGCGAATATCGCGATGGAAGTTCTGTCAATGGGAATGAGCGGAGACTACAGCCTGGCCGTTGCAGCCGGCAGCACGATGATTCGGGTAGGTTCAGCAATATTTGGAGACCGGCATTGATCACCGTCGTGTCGCCGCTTGCAGCACAAAAAAAACACAACTAGGCTTACCAATCCTTATGAACCAGAGAACCACCCTCATTTGGGCTTGCATACTCGGAGGCACCGGCGTAATGATCGGTGCATTCGGCGCTCACGCGTTGAAATCAATACTCGAGGCATCAGGCCGGCTTGACACCTTTGAGACCGCTGTAAAGTATCAATTTTATCACGCGCTGGCTTTGTTGGCAGTCGGGCTGATGATACAACACTTCGGTGCCAGGGCGCTGCATTATGCGGCGCTGTTATTTGTGCTCGGTGTTATTTTCTTTAGCGGCAGTTTGTACGTGCTGTGTCTGACGGGCATTGGTGTGCTGGGTGCAGTAACGCCGCTGGGTGGTCTGCTGTTGATTGCCGGATGGATAACTTTGGCGGTGGGAGCGACAAAAAAAGGAAAAGCCCCCGAAAGGGGGCTCCACAATTACTGATTACTCATTACTAATTCTTTACTGCGGCTGAACTTTCTTTTCAAGCACGTTGGCCGTAAAAGAGATTTGCGCGCCATCGGCGTTGGAAGCATTCGAGATGATCGTTACGACCTTGTTCTGACGGTTGCTTTTACCGGCGCTGTTAAATGCGATGGTAATTTCGCCTTTGCCACCTGGCGCAATCGGATCGCGTGGCCAACCTTTCGGCGTGGTACATCCACAGGTAACCTGAACATTCGTGATGACCAGGGGCTCGTCGCCCGTATTTGTAAACTTAAAAGTCTCCTCTACTTTATCACCTTGATAGATATCGCCAAAATCGTGGGACTTCTTTTCAAAAGTGATCACCGGGCCGTTCGCTTTCGCGTTGGACACCTGGGCGAATCCTTGCCCGGCAAAGGCCAACACGATTAACAGGAAAAAGTACTTCTTCATACCTCGTTTTTTCTTCAAATTTAGCGGATTAGTGACAACAATACTGCCAGATTTTCAACTTTTTGTATCATTGGCAGCACCAGTCAACAAATTTTACTGCGAATGTAATTAATCGCATGTCAGAAGAACTGTCCCATATTTACGGCAAACGGTTACGCGTAAGGGTCTGCGGGTTATTGCACGACGACGAACGGTTGCTGCTGGTGAACCATCGCCTGCCGGGGCGATCCGCTTGGTGGGCACCTCCGGGCGGCGGCATCGAATTCGGCGAATCCCTTGAGCACACCCTGAAGCGCGAGTTCGAGGAAGAAACAATGCTCAAAATAACGGTTGGGCAATTCGCATTCGGCTGCGAGTTCCTCCACGAGCCGCTCCATGCCATTGAACTGTTCTTTTGGGTGACGCGCATCGGGGGAACACTGCAAACCGGACAGGATCCCGAACTGCCCCTCATTACCGATGTACGCTTTATGCCCGCACATGAAATCGCCGCTCTCCCGCGAGATACGCTGCATGGCATTTTACACATTGCCCCGACTCAAATAGATTTGCAACAATTAAAAGGCTTCTTCCGCATCTAGGCAGCCAATCCGGCAACTGTTTGTGATTTAAGCCTTAAAATATTTATACTTGTACAAGCTCCTGAAAGCATTCGCAATGACAGGCGCATTACCCGGTAGTTAGAGACATTGCAGACCACGTCGCTCACATATAAGCTCATCAGAAAAGTGAAGGACAATCAGTTTGATGAAGAACTGATTGATCAATATCACTTGTTGATGAATATTGGCACAAAAGACTTTCAGCTGCTCGTCATCGAGCCTGGCGAAAACAAAGTCTTGTTGCTGGAAGACTTCGTTCTGCCCGGCCTTTCGTCGAACGATGAGCTAATTCAGATCCTTGACCAGCTTTTTGATTCGCACGCTTTTCTGAAGGCCGGATTCTGGAGAAAGATCAAGGTGTCGGTCAAAAATCAGAAGTTCGTACAGGTACCGGATACGTTGTTCGCTCCCGAGTCGGCAGGCGAGTATTTGAAATTCAACGCTGCCATTGATACCGTGCGGGAGGAGTGCATGGCCAGCTACAACGAACGCGCGCGCGCAGTCACGGTATTTGCCATCAACAGCGACCTCAAGAACTGGTTGTTCAAATTGTACCCGAACAATCCGCCCATCATCACGCATCAGTCTGCCTCGCTCATTGAAGGCACCCTGCAATTTGCCAGCGACCGCTTTGACAAGCCGCTCTACGTTTACGTAGACCGTTTCAAGCTTCATATCATCGTTTGCGAACGCGGCCAGTTGTTGTACTACAACCAGTTTGCCATCAAGCAATTTTCGGAATATGTAAAATATATTATGCTCGTGATGAGTTCGCTCCACATGGATCAGCAGTCCAGCCAGGTGGTTTTATGGGGGTACATCGGGAAGAACTCGCCCCATTACCACGAGTTCTACAAGTACATCAGCAACGTGACGTTTGGATCGCCGCGCCCGGATAGTAGCGTTCTCACCCTTGGGCATGCGTTCGACGAACTGCCACAACATCATTATTTCGATCTTTACAGTATCAATCTCATTAATCAATAACGCGCCCGTACCGCCGGACTTACCCGACACTTGGTCTTCTCCCAATGAGCACTTTGAAACGTATAGCGCTTTTCCCCGGGTCGTTCGATCCTTTCACACGCGGTCACGAAGATATCGTACTGCGCGGCCTTCAGTTGTTTGACGAGATCATCGTTGCCATCGGGTATAACAGCCAGAAAAGCACGCGCTACTTTGAGATCGACATGATGCGTGAGCACATTCAGGAGACGTTCGCATCCTATCCCAATATCAGCGTGGTGACGTTCTCTGAATTGACGGCCGAATTCGCCCGTCGCAATGGGGCCCGGTTCCTCCTGAGAGGACTTCGTAACACGACGGACTTTGAGTACGAGAACAGCATTTCGCAGATCAATAAGAAACTCTTCGACGGCCTGGAGTCCGTCTTCCTGATCACCACGCCTCAACTGGCCTGGATCAGTTCATCCATCATCCGGGAAGTGCATCGCTATGGCGGCGACGTTTCAGATTTCATTCCTTATAAACTGAAGTGATTACCGGGGCGATCGCACCTCGGTCATCTGGTAATATCGCTCGAACACATGGCTGATGGATTTATACGAATGCTCGAGCGCGTGATAAACTTCCTTCCGATTCATCCACCGGGTTTCTTCGATGTCTTCAGCTACGGCCGGGCGCATACGGGCATCGTCGGCAACGTCCATCACATACCACTTCGTCTTCTTGATGATGGCGCGGTTGTTCATGGTATACGTGTGCCAGGTCGTACAGATTTTCTTTCCCAGCTTTACGGTAACATTACATTCCTCTTCCACTTCGCGCACAGCCGTCTGCTTGAATTTCTCGCCCCGCTCCTTCTTACCCTTCGGAAGATCCCACTTTTTCATTCGGTAAATCATCAGGAACTTATCCTTCTTGCGAACCAGTCCGCCTGCCGCTTTCACCACTTTAAATCGTCGTTGGAGAAAAAGTTTCGCAGCTTCGTATTCGTGTGCCGATACATACAGCGAACGAAGGCTGGTGGGTACTTTGGCATCGAGAAAAGAAAGAATGAGATCGAGTTCAATGTCGCCTACATTCTTCACCCAAACGTGGTTCAACAGCTTTGCCTGGGTCAATGGTTCGATTGACGCGTCCACAATATTATTCACGCTTCCCTGATCTGGCTCTTCTCCCTCATCCAAAAACTTGACGGGAATATCGTTGATAAAGACAATCATGTAGAACAGGTTTACCCAGGCTCCCGCAAAAGAGCAAATAATTGCCAAGCAGGCAAGAGATTTTCTCTTTTTTGCACGTTCCCTCAAAACTAATGCTCACGCGCAAAATTGCGGATCGGTGGTCAGCAATGGGATACGATTTTAGAATTACCTTTCGAAATCATGCCCATCATCAAGATTCAAGAACAAATGGCCCATCCGGTAGCGACCATGCTACTGAAGATACAGGCTATCAAATTGAGCACTTCCAAACCGTTTACGTGGAGCTCAGGGTGGAAATCACCGATTTACTGCGACAACCGGCTGTCTCTCTCGTATCCGGAGATTCGTTCAGCCATTCGCGATGGACTCGCAACCGCTATTCGCGAAAACTACGGAACAGCCGAGTGTATTGCCGGTGTAGCTACGGCCGGCATTGCGCAGGGCGCGCTGGTAGCGGATATGCTAGGCCTCCCCTTCGTCTATGTACGGCCGAAGCCCAAGGACCATGGTATGGAGAATCTCATTGAAGGTAGGGTGGTAAAGGGTCAAAAGGTGGTCGTGGTCGAAGATCTCGTTTCCACGGGAGGAAGTTCATTAAAGGCGGCGCAAGCTTTGCGCGAGGGTGGATTCGAAATACTGGGGATGGTTTCCATTTTCAATTATGGCTTCGAAATAGCGACTAAAAACTTTTATGACGCCGACGTATCCCTGGTCAGTTTGTGCGACTACAATAGCCTGATTCAGTCGGCCTTGAAGGATAAGTATATCGATGAAGACCAGGTGATCTCGCTCAAATCCTGGCGGACGGATCCTGCCAACTGGAACAAATAATGTCAGCCGGCGCTTCGCACTCAGGGGACCGGGAGCGGGAGGAAACCGTCCCGCCGAAGGAGACCGCTACGAAGGCCTCCGACGTAAATCTAAACACATTTGCGCCCAGGCAGACCGTTGTAACCGGTCCATCCGGGAGACTGCCGAGCCTGGGGAAAGGCTCGCGCGTGGTCGTCATCGGGGCGGGCTGTTTCGGCGGATGGTCTGCCCTGTGGCTTCTTCGCCGTGGCTTGCACGTCACGCTCGTCGATGCCTGGGGTGCCGGCAATTCGCGATCAAGTTCGGGCGATGAAACGCGCGTGATCCGCTCGACTTATGGAGCAAACGAGACGTATTTCGACCTGAATGTGCGTGCCCTGGAACTGTGGCAGGAGCACCAGTTGCTGTTCGGCCGGCAAGTCTTCATTAACCAGGGCGTGCTTTGGTTGTGCTACGGGGAAAAAACGCCTGTGGTCGATGACTCGATTCCATATGCTATCCGGCACGGCGTGCCTTATGAATATCTGTCTCGTCAGGAACTCGCGCAACGTTATCCGCATATTGCGTCTGACGACCTGCACCACGCGTACCTCGACCGGTCTGGTGGGTATCTGAAGGCGCGCGAATCGACGGCTGCGGTACTGGAACTGTTCCTTCGCGAAGGAGGTAACTATGTTCAGGGACGTGTCAACGTTCCACGAGTAAAGGAGGAGATGCAAAATATTTTCCTTAACTCAGGTAAAGAAATTTCCGGTGATGCGTTTCTGTTTGCCTGCGGGTCGTGGCTGGGTCAACTCTTCCCGGAGGTATTGGGTGATGTGATCACCTGCACCCGGCAGGAAGTCTTTTATTTTGGTACACCACCCTCGTCTGGCCACGATGATCTACCGGTATGGATAGACGTGGATGGACGCGATTTTTATTACGGCATTCCAGGCAATGCGGGACGCGGCTTTAAAGTTGGCGTTGACATACGAGGCGACGCATTCGATCCCACATACGGTGATCATTTGTATTCGCCTGAGGTTCTACACAAAGCCCGGACGTTCCTATCGCATCGCTTCCCGGGTCTCCACGACGCGCCACTCCTGGAGAGCCGTGTGTGTCCTTATGAAAATTCTCCGGATGGAAACTTTGTCTTCGATGTACATCCACATGCCGGCCATGTAGTATTGCTCGGTGGCGGTTCCGGACATGGATTCAAGCATGGCCCCGCACTGGGCGAATTAGTAGCCGATGTGCTCACCGGCCACCGGCAACGACCCGCGCTGTTTGCGCTTCAGCGTTGATATCTCCGGGAATACCTTTCCCCGACGCAGTCGTATGATTTGACCTGGTTCGTCCGCAAAAGAACACGGTTCTATACCGGAGGCAGCACGTAGCCGTTGTGGTATTTTGCTGCCAGAAAATTGTTGGCATCTCCTTCCTGGAACTTATGGGTGGCTTCATCCCAATGGACGGGCATACCCGTTCGGTAAGAGATGTTGCCCATCTGACAAACGGTTGCTACATGTGCGCCGGCGTGTATCGGGCACGTTAGATTCTCAAACTTCCGTGATTTTACGGCGTCCATAAAATTCCTCGTGTGCAGGTCCAGCCCCGACCCCTTGTTTGGCTGTAGAGGCAACGCGTCCATGCGCTTTTCATCAGAGATCACCTCCCAACCGCCGCGGTTAAGCACCAACGTGCCATTGTTGCCAATGTAGGAAATGCCATGATCTCGTCCGTAGTTGCCGTTGCTGATGCCTTGTGCCTGCTCCCACAACATGGTGAAATTTTCAAATTCGTAAGTGGTCACGAGTGTGTCGGGTGTTTCGTGTCCCCCATCGGGGTAGGCGTACTTGCCACCCGAAGCGTAAATCGATTTGGGTGTAGGATTGTTCATACCCAGCAGCGCATAGTCGATGAGATGCACACCCCAGTCCGTCATTAATCCGCCAGCATAGTCCCAAAACCAACGAAAGTTAAAATGAAACCGGTTCTCGTTAAACGGGCGCTTCGTCGCTGGTCCGAGCCACATGTCGTAATTCACACCGGCAGGTACCGGAGTATCCGGCAAGGCAGGAATGTTCTTCATCCAACCCTGGTACGCCCACGCCTTGACGGTGCGTATCTGCCCGATCTTTCCCGAACGTAAATAGGCCAGGGCATCTACGAAATGTGGCATACTGCGTTGCCACTGTCCGACCTGTACCGCGCGGTTATAACGTTTTTGTGCCGCGACCATGGTCTGGCATTCGGCGATGGAGTTGCCAATAGGTTTTTCTACATACACGTCCTTTCCAGCCGCGCAGGCATCCACCATTTGCAGGCAATGCCAGTGATCCGGCGTACCGATGATCACGACGTCAATGTCTTTGTTCTCGAGCATCTTCCGGTAATCGCCATACGTTTTTACCTTGATGCCATCCTTCGAGAGCTCGTCAACGCGCATCTTCATCACGTTCTCGTCGACATCACAGATAGCCACTACGTTGGTCTCTGGCAACTTCATGAATGATTTCAGGTCAGACCATCCCATGCCTTTGGTGCCGATCAATCCCACCCTGACGCGATCGCTTGGGGGCAGCGGAGCGGGCGCGGGTGTGTGACCTTTCAGCTTAGTCCAGGGCAAGGCAGCCCCTAGTGCCGCGCCGGCAACTGCCGCGGACGAAGTCAAAAATCTCCTTCTTGAAGTCATAATGTAGCCCTTTATGGATGCAGGCAATTAGTTAAAAATAGCTACTTGAACGGAAAGATGGAACTGGGAACTGACGAGCGGCGGCCGCAACCGACAATTTACGGCTTGGCGCGTCCCTCAAGGATAGATGCCGTAATGCGATTGAGCTCGCGCATTTTTTGAGCAAGGTCGCCCTTCAACTGCTCGCGAATTTTGGCCATGTTGTTCAGCAGGTCGTCGGTGTCTTCCGGCAGGGCCTCTTCCAGGTACTCGCGGAGCCGTTTAGAAATGGTGGGAGACTTGCCGTTCGTTGAGACGCCGATCTTCAGATTTCCTTTCGTAACGACCGACCCCATGTAGAAGTCACATAAATCGGGCGTATCGGCCACGTTCACCAGCACGTGCCTGTTTCTGGCAAACTTGAGAATGGTTTCGTGCAAGGCTCGGTTGTTGGCCGCCAGCAGCACCAGGTCTTTGCCCCACAGGTCCCAAAGCTTGAAATTCCGTTCCTCCAGCCTGACACCGGGGTAGTTGGCTGCAAGTTCACGTAGGGGTTGCTGAATATGCCGCGCTACGAGCGTTACGCGGGCTCCAGGGCTGTTCTTGAGTATGGCGTTGAGTTT
>DATHKA010000593.1:0-9935 GCA_035489615.1 Chryseolinea sp. | reverse complement strand
CCGTCTTCTTCGTGAGCGTTCGTATCAAATACATGAGTACGATCGTCATCGAGAAGCCGAACAGGGGAGAAATGAGGAGCGACAAGCCTATGTCCTTTGCCTTGTCCCAATTAACAGCTTCGCCCACGGCTTCGGGCAGTAGCGAATAAGCGAGGCCCACGCCCAGTATCGAACCGATGAGGGTGTGGGAGCTTGAGCAGGGTATGCCGAGGTACCAGGTCAGCAGGTTCCAGAATATCGCGGTCAGCAAGAGGGCGATTACCATGGACAGGCTGTGCGCCGTATTCTGGTCAACCAGCGTTTCAACCGGAAGAAGGTTGATAATACCTACCGCCACGGCCACGCCACCAAAGAGCACGCCCAGAAAGTTCCAGCAGCCGGACCAGATGACGGCCACCCAGGGCTTCAGTGAGTTGGTATAGATTACAGTAGCCACAGCGTTAGCCGTGTCGTGAAATCCATTCACAAACTCAAAACCGCAGGCAGCAAGAAGACAGATGACAAGGAGGGCGGAATGGCCAAAGTCCAGATCGAACATATAGACGTTATTCGGGCCGCAATCTAGCCCGATTTCAATTGCACTATGTTATCGAATTGTTAACATTTTTTTTGTAAAGGGCACGAATACGTATGTAATAGGTTGTATTTCAGTGTGTTAAAAACGGCTTGCCCGGTCGCCGTTCATTTCATAAGCTTGCCTTGTGATGGAGACTAACATAGCCGGCGAACGACTGCAATTATTTCCGCAGAAGGCCATTTTCTGGCCCTCAAAGCGGATGCTCTTCCTGGCCGATTTGCACCTGGGAAAGATCAACCATTTCCGCCGGGCAGGCATTCCCGTGCCCACGCGGGCAAACGAGCGAAACCTTGAATTGATCGTTGACTTGGTGAATCTGACCCGTCCCGA
This sequence comes from Chryseolinea sp., assembly GCA_035489615.1. Classification (GTDB taxonomy): domain Bacteria; phylum Bacteroidota; class Bacteroidia; order Cytophagales; family Cyclobacteriaceae; genus Chryseolinea. Next base: position 9,028 of record DATHKA010000593.1, on the reverse strand, counting down.
GCGGTTTATTTGTCTTGGCGACTTGTTCCACAGTCATTATAACCCGGAGTGGGAAGCTTTCGGCGAATTGATCAAGCACTTTCGCGGAACTTCTTTCGAACTTGTCATGGGTAATCACGATATCATGAGCGACCAGCAGTATAGGCGCAAGGGTATCGTGGTGCACGAACACTTGCATGTTGCACCCTTCTTGCTGACCCATCATCCGTTGGAGACGGTCGGCCAGAAGACAAGGCACGTGGGGTACAATTTGGCAGGACACCTTCATCCGGGCGTTACCATGCGTGGCGCTGGCAAGCAATCGGTCACCCTGCCCTGTTTTTATTTTGGCCGGCAATCGGGTTTGCTTCCGGCCTTTGGAACGTTTACGGGGTTAGCCCGAATCAAGCCGCGAAAGGAAGACAAGGTTTATGTTATCGCCGATGAGAAAATTATTTCTGTTGAGTCTTAGTGTAGCCTATACGTTGTGCGTGCCTGTTGTTCGCGTGTGCAAAGCTGGAAGTACCGCCTTCTGGATACTTTTTATCATGTTACTGGCCGGTCGTGTACAGGCGCAGGATACAACGCGTATTTCAATTTTGTTCGGGGGAGATGTGATGGGCCACGATTCGCAGATCGCCTCTGCTTACGAAGCTCCCTCCAATCGTTACGACTACGGCTCATGTTTCAAATTTGTGACTCCCCTCATTGAAGCGTCCGACCTCTCGATTGCTAATCTTGAAGTGACGCTCGCTGGTCCGCCGTACAAGGGTTACCCGCAATTCAGCTCTCCGGACGCGCTCGCCAGGCAATTACAGGTGATTGGCTTCGACGCACTCGTTACGGCCAATAACCACTGCGTTGACCGCGGTAAAAAGGGACTTGAGCGCACCATCGCGCAGCTCGACAGTCTGGGGATGCCGCATACCGGCACCTTCATTGACTCCGCCGCCCGCGCGAATCAAACCCCTCTGATGGTCAGAAAAAATGGCTTTTACCTCGCGTTGCTGAACTATACTTACGGAACCAACGGCATCCCGGTACCGGCCGGCAGCATCGTGAATCATCTTGATACGGCGCAGATGCGTCACGACATCGAAGTGGCCAAAGCATTGAAACCGGACGCCATCATCGTATTTACCCACTGGGGAACGGAATATCAGGCGTTGCCGGAGAAGCGCCAGATCGATCTCACCGAGTTTTGTTTTCGCCACGGCGTCCAGTTGGTCATTGGGGCGCATCCCCATGTCATTCAACCGATGGAGTGGCGGAAGGAAAAGAATCAGTTTGTGGCGTATTCCCTGGGTAATTTCGTTTCGGGACAACGGAAGCGCTATACGGATGGCGGGGCGATGGCCTACGTCGAGCTGGAGAAGGTGCGCTACACACCCGACAGCGCCGTGACGCGCATCGATTCCGCCGAGTATTTTCTGCAGTGGGTATACCGAACCGTGGATGCGCAAAAGGACTACTATGTCATTCCGGTGATTCCGACCGATCTTTCAGGGCCTTCGTTCATCAAAGATGCTGCCTCAGCCGCAGCCTACAAGACGTTTATTGAGGATTCGCGATTGCTGTTCAGGAAGTACAACAAGAACGTTGGCGAGCGAAAGACTCTACCCATGACATATAACCGTGCGGGCGCGGATTAGAGAATTTTGATTTATCTACCTTCTGCGCTTAGGCCTTCCGTTACCCGTGGTCATAATAACGCCAATGGATACTTCCAGCCCGGTAAAATCTATTTTCGCGTCGGCGTAATCCAGGCTCTTCGTCTCCAACGCATCATTACCACCTGTATATGAGCCCATCAGCGGGAAAGCCGAGCCTCCCACCAGGTAGTTGCCTTCCAGCGAAATGCCGAATTGGTCAGTTACATACACCGTGAGTTCGGCGCCCCCGTGATAGCCCCAGCCCGGCTTGTTTTTGAATGAGAGCTCACTATTGGCCACTGCCCAACCCTCGTAGGCGCGAAGCGCGCGGTCAAAATTTCCGTAGTTGATCTTCTGACTAAAGCCGTAAAAGCCAAAAACGCCTCCTTTAATATCAAACTCCACCTGATCGCTTTTCAGCTGAATCACAAGTTCGACGGGAACAAAGATGGTGAAGTTGGGTCCGATCATTGCATCTTTCGATTCGAACGGAAGGTCCTTCATGTTCAATCCCGACATCCGATATAATGAAGCACCGGTTTCAAGCGCAAGGAATGGTGCGATATCGAAACCCAGACCGCGGATTGAAAAGGGACTTACCGGCGTGGAAAAGTACCCGTTCTTCGGAATGAAATAGGAGAACGAGAGGCCAAACTCCTGTGCACGCAAATTCCAGGCAGTGGTCAGGATGAAAATCAATAACGGAAGTCGTTTCATAGGGTCGAAATTGAAAAGTTACCCGGGTAAAGTTAGCCGCATAGGGGTTCTTCCCGGTAAAGATACCGTGCGCCTCCGGGTATTCGGCCACTGAATTTGTCGGTCAAACAGGTTATTTGGTGGCCAATCGACCAGTGTAATGTTTGCCTCGGCTTTCTTCCGAAATCCACTTCGTCATTTGATAATTTTCGACTTCACGAGTCAATTGGTGGACGCGGTATGATATGAAGCAGAGGTCGGTTGTTTTATTTTTGGAGTTTGTATGCTGGACGATTTTCTTCGTCGCTGCCAGAGGGATTTTCCTGCTGTACTTTGCCGATGCCCGTTCGGGACTGACTATTGCCGAGATCGTATCCATACTCAAGCAGGGCTTGTTGATGGACCTTTCCATGTCCGCGTATCTAACAGCCTTTACAGGACTGTTCCTCGCCCTCCTGTACTTTAAAACGGGCATCCAGCTGTGGCCCATATGGATTGTTGTTCACACATTAGCGCTGATCGCCGCGTCACTCGTAATTGTGTACGACCTGGCGTTGTATCCCATTTGGCGGTACCGTCTGGATGTGCGGGCCTTGACAGAGGTGGACATGCAGATAATCGTACGTGAGCCAGCAGGTATGGTCATACTCGTCGCCATCTTTCTTGCCTTGGTTGGCGGCTGGTTCTATATTTCCTTCCGCATCTTTTGGCCGCGGTTCTACGCGCTTCGCGCTACCTCCCTGGCCACTCTTCCCGTTATACTTGCTTTTACCGCATTGTTGATCATTCCCATGCGCGGTAGCCTGGGCGTTGTCTCTATGAACACCAGCTTTGCCTACTCGCATCCAACGCACGCTTTTGCCAACCATGCTGGCGTGAATGTGACCTGGAACTTTGCTAATTCTCTGGGATGGCGTGCCGTGGAGGGAGAAGTTTCTGCAGACCACCACACGGCGGCTCTTTCGAATGCCTTGCTCGCCCGTCCCGACAGCGCAGCGCGGTTAATCAATCACGAAAGGCCCAACATCATTATCATTCTGCTGGATCGGTTGCCTGCTGAAATGGTAGGGGTTTTGGGCGGGCGCGCAGATGCTACCCCGAATTTCAACGTTCTGGCCAGTGAAGGCATCCTGTTCGATCAGTTTTACTCCAACAGTGATCGCACCGACAAAGGATTGGCTGCTGTATTAAATGGTTATCCCTCACAGGCGCAGATGTCGACCATGTCGGACGCGCGCCGTGCTCAGGGGTTGCCCTATCTAAATAAAGTATTCAAGTCTCAAGGTTACCGCACAGGCTTCACCTACGGCGGTTGGCCGAATTACAATAACCTGCGCGCCTATTTGTTTGGAGCTGCTTTCGACAGTGTCACACATGCTGACAACTTCGTTGCCGACCGACGGACAGGGCGATGGGGCGTGCCCGATGAATTCGTGTTCGAGAAATTCTCTGACGAGGTATTTCACGAACGCCAGCCTTTTTTTCGTGTGATGATGACGCAGAGCACACGTCAGCCTTATGACGCGCCCATGGATGAGGTATTCAAGGGCCGCGACGAACAAACGCAGTTCCTTAATGCGGTGCACTATACGGACAAGTGGTTAGGTTCCTTTATTGAAAACGCAAAGAAGACCCTTTGGTGGGAGAACACGTTGCTCATCATTACCTCCGATCAGGGCCGTGCCATGTCGGGTGAGGAAGACGGGCTGACGCCGGCACAGTTCAGAATCCCGATGCTTTGGCTGGGCGGGGCCGTCGCCAAGCAGGATACGGTCATTCACACGCTCGGGAACCAGACCGATATCTGCAACACGTTGTTGGCACAGTTGGGACAGTACTCAAAAGATTTTGCCTTCAGCAGGGATATCATTTCGGGCACCGGCGACCAACACGCGATGTTTGTGTTCGATCAGGGCTTTGGTATTGTTAAGCCGTATGGCGCCGGCATTTTTGAGCACGCGGGTGACAAGGTAATTTATTCCGAGCGCGTAAATGGGCGCGAGGCCGAACAAGCGCGAGCGTACCTCAACGCTGTTCGCGCGGACTACGCATCCCGCTAATACAGCATTTCAAAATTACCCTAAGCAAGAATTATCTAAAACGGTGAAATTGCTTTGGTAAGGGCTCCAAAAAGGAGGCACACTTATTTTTGTTACGGCGTACTAATCCAAAAATTTTCACAGCACACATTTCCTCTCGAAATTCTGTTTATCATTAGGTGATAAACCTGAACCATGAACAGAATTCTAATCCTGTCCCTCTGCCTTCTTGTACTGGCTTCATGCGGCAAAAAGTACACACCTGCCGATCTCATCATTCGCGGCGGAACCATTTACACCGTCGATTCCGCCAAGCCCATCATCGACGCAATCGCTATCCGGAAGGGCATCATAGTGGCCGTCGGTACTGCGGCTGATGTTGAACCTTTCATGGGAGAGCAAACACAATTTGTGGAATTGAACGGACGCATCGCCACGCCTGGATTCATTGAAGGTCATGGGCACCTGATGGGTATTGGCTACAATGAACTGGAGCTGGATTTCATGCAGGCTAAAAGTTTTGATGAGATCGTGTCGATGGTGAAGGACGCAGCGGAGAAGGCGCGGCCAGGCGAGTGGATAACCGGTCGTGGCTGGCATCAGGACAAATGGGATGTGAGACCGGATCGGTTGATTAAAGGCTTTCCGGTACATGACGCCTTAAGTGCCGCATCACCAAGCAACCCGGTGTTCCTGCGACATGCCAGCGGCCACGCAGGCTTTGCGAACGCCAAGGCCATGGAAGTGGCGGGGGTAAATCTGTTGTCGCGCGAGAAGCTGCAAAAGGAAGCGGGAGAAGGAGGAGAGGTAATCCGTGACGAAAAAGGTAATCCGACGGGCCTGTTCAATGAACGGGCGATGTCGCTTATTGCCGAACACATTCCTGCCAACACCGCTGAACGAAATGCCGAGGCGCTGCGACTCGCGATGCAGGCATGCCTGCGGAATGGCATCACGAGCTTTCACGACGCAGGTGCGTCCCGGGAGACCATCGATCTCTATCATCAATTCAAAGATGAAGGAAAGCTTGCCGTAGGTTTATATGTGATGGTGACCGGGGGCGATCGCGACCTGGTCTATGAATGGTTCAAAAAAGGACCGGAGATTGACACAACGGGGTGGCTAACTGTGCGATCTGTGAAGCTGCACTGTGATGGCGCACTCGGTTCACGTGGCGCCTGGTTGTTGCAGCCCTATTCGGACCGATCTGACTGGTATGGCATGGCTACCCTGCCGATGGATACCGTGTTGAAGACGGCACGCGAAGCGCTCAAAGCTGGCTTCCAGGTGTGTTCTCATGCGATCGGCGACCGCGCCAATCGCGAGGTGCTCGATCGGTATGAACTTGCCCTCAAGGAATCCAACGTTCCCCTGGCCAGTCATCGATTCCGCATCGAACATGCACAGCACATTGATCCGGCCGACCAGCCGCGATTTGCTGCCTTGGGAGTGATCCCCGCAATGCAAGCCATCCACATGTCTTCAGACCGCCCCTGGGCGATCGATCGCCTGGGCGAGAAGCGCATCGTTGAAGGGGCATATATGTGGCAGACGCTGCTGAAGTCAGGTGCGAAGATCGTTAACGGTACGGATGCGCCCGTCGAGCCAGTCAATCCGATACCTTCGTTTTACGCCTCGGTTACACGCATGACGTTGAAGGGACAACCAGAAGGGGGCTACGAACCGAAAGAGAAAATGACCCGCGAACAAGCGCTGAAGTCCTATACCCTCGACGCGGCCTTCGGTGGTTTTGAAGAAAAGATAAAGGGATCGCTCGAGGTGGGTAAGCGGGCCGACATCACGGTGTTCTCCCGAGACATCATGACCGTGCCGGAGCAGGACATATTGACTACAACGGTATCGGTAGTGGTTGTCGATGGGAAGGTTGTCTACAGGGCTGAGGACAACAAAAGTGAACTTGAGTAAAGGGAAGCAGACGGGGCAGGGTTAGCAGAGGAGGCGGCAGAGGACGCAGAGTATTGTAACCGCAGAGGCACAAAGACGATAAGGTTCGCAAAGAGTCTTTTCGTCAGTGCTCATAGTAAAGCGAGAAGCCAGATGACCGCTCGTTTTAAATCAAAAACAAGAGGCCGTCCCTTGGGGCGGCCTCTGTCTTCTCATATTCAAGGAGGTAGGTAATAAGCTATTTGGCCTTGAGGAATTTCATCGCCTTGGTCTTAACCATCTCGCGGTCGGCAGTGATGGTCGGGTCACTGTACACGTGCTGAGATACTTCGGCAACCACGGCTTTCTTGAAGCCTAACTTCTCGGCGATGTGTTCACAGAACACAATCTCGCTGCGAAATACCTGGCCGTCCATCTTCATCAGCTGGATGAGGTTGTAAAGATGTTCAAACTTTTCATCGGCCGTTAGCGTTCCAATATCACCGATGGGCTTGGGGCTCTTCAAAAGACCGTCGATTTCCTCTTTGGACAGGCCGTTTGCTGTGCCAATGGTGTGGATGAGTTTGGATTCCCGGGCAGCTACATTGCTGTCGCTGGCCGCAAGGTTGATGAGCACGTTAAGTTCTGCTTTCTTATCAAAGATCATATTCCACTATTAGTTGAATGCAAATTTTACGAATCAGACTTTGAAATTTATTGTAAAATACGATGTTTTGGTACATCGACAAAAATTTTGGCCGGCCGCAGAACCCATGCAACCCTTTAAAAGACGGCTGGTCTTTAGCTCAAAAGTAGGTAATCAATATGAATAAAATTCTGTCAATCGTCTTCGTCCTGTTGCTGTCAGTCCCAGGGTTTGCTCAGGAATCGCAGACGCGTAATATTGGCCCCTTTACCGGGGTTAAGGTTGCAGAGGGTATCGACGTGTACCTCATTAAGGGCGACAAGGAAAGCGCCAAGGTTGAAGTATATGGAACGCCGATACAAAATGTGATCACCGAAGTCTCGGGAAGCTACCTTAAAGTGCATATGCGCGACGGTAACTACAAAGGCCGCGTCGAGGCGAAAGTCTTCGTTACCTACACACAACTTGAAAAACTGTCGGCCAGCTCGGCCGGAAATATCTATTCGCAAGGCGTGATCAAAACTTCCTCTCTGGAAGTGGGCACATCGAGCGCGGGTACTATCGAGATAGAGGTAGACGCCGGCGAGATGGACCTCAGTGCCTCTAGTGCAGGCGAAATCGAAGTCAAGGGCAGGGCCAAGGCGCTTAAGGCAGACGCAAGCAGTGCCGGCGAGATAGATGCCTACGACCTCGAAGTTGAATCGGTTGTCGTAGACGCCTCAAGCGCGGGTTCCATTAAGGTAAATGTAAAGGAAGCGCTCAGCGCCAATGCCAGCAGCGGGGGTAGCATTCGTTACCGTGGCAATCCTTCCAAGTCCATCACCAACTCCAGCAGCGGAGGCTCGGTAAAAAAGTCCAGCTGATCGTTGGTACTGCTGACCTCATACTTATGAATTTAAGAGTCGCCTCACCTCACAGGGCGACTTTTTTATTTCCGAGAACAATTGTCCGATACGTAAATGATAACCGGAAACGTGTTCAAGGGTATGTTTTCGCCCTTATACAGGTTTAGACTCATAAAAAATTGAATTTGTCGGTCGAACGATCATGCTGTTCCGAAATTTCCAATAGTTTTGGAGACTAAATACCTCAAATTACAACCACTTTATGGCGCATTTAAGATTTGATGCTCTCAAGAAACTCAGCGAACGGCCGCGCGTTGCTGTCGAGTTGCCCAGCCCGAACGTCTCCAAATTTTATGGGGAAAACGTGTTTGGCGCCGAACAGATGCGTGCCACGCTATCTCCAGCTGTCTTCAAAAAAGTTAGCTCTTCCATCAAGAACCACGAGAAGATCGATGAAGCCACGGCCGACGCGGTAGCGGCTGCTGTGAAGTCGTGGGCAATCACCAAGGGCGCATCGCACTTTACGCACTGGTTCCAGCCGATGACTGGCGGAACGGCAGAAAAGCACGACTCGTTCTTTGATGCGATTTCAGGCATAGAAAAATTCAAGGGGAGCGAACTGGTTCAACAAGAACCTGACGCTTCTTCATTCCCGAGTGGCGGCATACGCAGCACGTTCGAGGCTCGTGGATACACGGCCTGGGATCCTACTTCGCCCATGTTCCTTTATGGCAAAACACTTTGTATCCCAACCGTTTTTGTTTCTTATACAGGCGAAACGCTCGATGTCAAGTCGCCTTTGTTGAGAGCACTGAAGGCCGTGGATCTCGCAGCGACAAAGGTTTGCCAGCTCTTCGACAAAGACATTCAACACGTAGTGGCCTCGTTGGGAGCGGAGCAGGAATATTTTGTTGTTGATAAAGCGCTTTTCGACGCGCGTCCCGACCTGGTAATGGCGGGGCGTACGGTTTATGGTCATGCGCCGGCACGTGGACAGCAAATGGAGGATCACTACTTTGGATCCATTCCTCCGCGCGTTTACGACTTCATGAAAGACTTTGAAATCGAGGCCTGGAAGTTGGGGATACCGGTACGCACCCGTCACAACGAGGTGGCACCGAGCCAGTTTGAAGTGGCGCCGCTGTTTGAAGAAGTCAACGTGGCGAACGACCACAACCAGCTGATGATGGACGTGATGGCGCGCGTGGCGGATCGTCATAACTTGAGAATCATCTTTCACGAGAAGCCATTTGCCGGACTCAACGGTTCGGGTAAGCACAACAACTG
>DATHKA010000592.1:0-10094 GCA_035489615.1 Chryseolinea sp. | reverse complement strand
GGGCAGATTCCTCTGCCGGGTTATATACTAACTTGCAATCGGCATAGGCCGGCATTCGTAGCAAAAATAGCGGAACTTTCCTTGGGCGCAGATCTGCACCCTTCAAACTGTTTACCTGTTTTCAGGCAACTATAAAGTCCGGCTATTCGTGCAACGACGTACTAGTTCATGGAAACAAAGTCGTTGAAGCGGACTCCGTTGCAGAATACCGTGCTATAATTTTCTGCCTCTGGTGTTCCTACGATTCCACGCACGGTCAATTGGCCATTCCGTACCTTTTTTCCGACGAAGTGATACTCCATCAGGTAGCTGCACTGCGTTGCAACATGCTGCTCGAGCAGCGCCTGGATTCGCAAGCGCGTGGTGATCACCGTACCATCTTTTGGCAGGAGCGCAGTGTTGAAATGCAGCCCGGCGCGCAGTGTGTGAAGCGTGCTCTGAAAGGTCAGCCGACATTTCATTTCGTCGTCGAGCATTCCCAGAAATACCACCTGCGTGCATCCACATTTATCAATGGCGGTTTGCAGTTGCTCCTTTTCGCACGCATCGTAGCGCAGAAGCATATGGTCGGGAAGGAAGAAGAAGGATACATCATCGGAAATGTCGATGTAGTCGCGCATTGGGAGTCGCCCGCAGGCGATGATCAGTGTCTTCTCGACACCGATCATCGTCATGAAATTGATCAGACTGTTCATGATTAGGCGGGTAATATTTCTGCCTTACCTATGGCGGAAACAAATCCATCGGCGAACTCCAGCGCCTGCGTTATCTCTAGGGCATTCAACGTACCCAACTGCGCGTAGATAATTAACTTGTTGCGTTGGGATTCAACATGCATGACCGGGCCTGATTCCAGGAATAGCAACAGATGATCGCTGAAAAAGCGCCGGACGGCCTCATCATTTTCACCGCGTAGGTAATACTTACCGGAAAATGTCGGATGATTTTTGAAGTCGATGTCTTGCCCCGTCGCCAGGTCAGACAGTTTGCTCCAGAGTTTTTCGGGCTCCAGCGTAAAAGCAGGGATCGCTATGTCGAGGTCCGAAACCTGAACGACCGTCATTACGACATCGTGTTGCGCAACTCCGGCGCCTTGCGATACCGTTATATCTGAGATATCAACCTTGCCGAATTCAGCGTACTTCGACAAGAGGTTTTCTTCATAGGCGATCCGGGATCCCTTTTCTATGGGAAAGCTTTTGAATTTGGCAGTATTGCGGACCTTTTGCGGATAGAAAACGAAGTCGTTCGTGTCGGCATACTTTCTGAGCTCGATCTGTCGCGGGGTGAGTTTGATTTCGACCTTGTTGCGGCTGTTCGGCGAAAACTTGCGCGATGCGAGCGGGTGATTGGAGAAGAATTGGAAATGTTCGAAGCCTGTTACCGTTACCTGTCCGGCGCTGTGCGTATAGTCTTCTTCGAAATGGTGCAGCGTTTCCATAAACGTATGATCTACGATGCGCGCATCGGCAAAGTTCACTACCACTTTGCGCCCAGGCTTCAGGTTGGAAAACATTTTCTTGAAGCCGATGAGATTCGAGAAAATAGCTGCGTCCTTCACTGAAATCTGATATTCACCTTCATTTTCTGACACGTCATATCTCGCCTTGAAGAGACTGCGAAGCGGAGCACCATTCAGGATGTGGAATACAAACTTGGCTGCAATACCGGAGCCTACGCCGATCAAAAGATCGGTCGATACAGTCACGACCACGGTGATGACGAATATTACGAGTTGCTCAGCACCTATCTTATACGTCTTGTAGAACTCATTCGGTGAAGCGAGTCGGTAGCCCACAGCGATGAGCAGCGCCGCCAGTGCGGCATTGGGAATCATTTCGATCACCGGGATGAAAAGCAGCATGGCGATAAAGAGGAATAATCCGTGGAAGAAATTCGCCCAGCGCGTGCGTCCGCCAAAATTCACGTTGGCGGAACTGCGGGCTACTTCGGAGATCATCGGCAAACCGCCGAGTAAACCTGACAGCATATTTCCCGCTCCGAGCGCAGAAAGGTCTTTGTTGTAATTCGAATGGCGCTTGAAAGGATCGAGACCGTCTATCGCCTTTACAGTAAGAAGCGATTCGAGACTGTTAATAAAGAGAAACATCACCACATACTTCCAAAACACACCGGTTCCGATCGCAGCAAAGCTTGCATTGAATCCTATGTTACTCCAGAAGTTGCCAACGCTCACGAGGTCAAAGGCCGGCTCAGTATGTCTGAAATCCATGATCAGGGCCATCGGGATGGTGACCAGGAGAACGATCATGGGAGCAGGAATGACTTTGAATATCTTACCCTTCAGGAAGGGCATACCGAAGATAATCACCAGACTGACGATGCCGACCAAGGCTACCCGCGGATCCGCGTGCATGAATGAATGCGGAATCATGCGGTACAGCTCGATAGGCTCCATGCCCTTTAAGGTAGCCGGGTCGATACCCAGCAATACGTGAATTTGTTTAGAGAAGATAATCAGTCCGATGGCGGCCAGCATGCCATGCACGGCCGACGGTGGAAAAAAATCACTCAGCGATCCAAACTTGAGAAAGCCAAATAAGATCTGGATGGCGGCCATCACAACGATAGCGCCACACGCGAGTTGCACGCCCGTATATCCTTCGATGTTCAGGGCACCGAGTTCGGTCACTGCCCCGGCACAAATAGTGATCAGGCCGGCAGCAGGACCTTTGATGGTTAGTTGTGAACCGGCAAAGATGCTCACGAACATTCCGCCGATCATGGCAGTCAGGACGCCCATCGCGGCGGGAAAGCCGCTGGCCTTTGCTATGCCAAGGCTCAACGGGAGTGCCAATAAGAACACGAGGAAACCGGAGACGGCGTCAATGCGCCAATTTTGTTTTAGTCCAAGGATGCCGTCTTTGGGAATTTCAATTGCTTTCATTTGTCATTTGTTTTCAAGACACGGGGCGGCTGGCGAACGCGGGGTTGTGCCAGGCCGACACTGAATGGTCTTGTTGCGTTTTTTGTCAAACAGCTATCGCTGATTGGTTTGATAGATTCGTGATAGTATTAAGATCCCGGTGAGCGCGTGGGGCGAATTTGAGTCCGTCCAGCTTTTATCAATCAGGGAAATAGCGCCGAAGAAATGGCGCGTAGGAAAGCAAATGTCAAATCAATAGGGTGCAGAACATCCGGAAGAGCGGAGGATGCGTTACGCCGTGTTCTTCGTAAACCTCAGCGTGTTTATTATCGTGGGCCGCGGTAAGGTTAAGGCTATGACTTGAAAGATCAAGCAGCGGCGCCGCATCTGAATCCGATGAGAATTCAGCGTTTTCCTTTTCATCTTTTTCTTTCAGCAACATGGGAATGACGATCGACGTGTGTTGCACGCTGACAGTCGTTTCTTTCGAAACTGCATCTCGTTGTGTCACGATTGGAAGAAATGCCGGGCAAACAAATTGAAAGAGCATCACGAGGAGTGCTATTCGAACAATTTGTTTGGAAATACCGGTCATAGGGTAAGGTAATGCAGGGACAAAGTTGTGAATTATTTTCAACTCTACGATGCTGCCTAACAGGGATTTTCGGGCAATGGCTGATGGTAACGATTGCACGAACATTATTCCTGCCGTGTTTCTCACGGCCAGCCTAGGGGCAGGCTATCATTCCCACTTGAGAGCATGAATATGGAGTATGGTCACTGAGCCGGGTTCAAATTTTCTTAAGAAAGCGCATTAGCTCCTTAATTTCTGTCTTCTTCAAAGCCGGAAAATTGGCAATCCTGAACGTGCTTTCCTTCCATTGTCCGTATCCTTCACCCAACAACAAGCCCTTTGCCTTCGCTTCTGTTTTGATACGTTTCACTAACGCGGGTTCAGCCGATACGGGAATCACGGTAAAGGAATGGACTGTTTCGTTTTGCACAAGGTGTTGAATTGACGTGTTTCCGGACAGGAAGTCCATCCATTGCTCGTATCGGCCACGAATTTTCTGATCGACTTTTTTAATGTGTTTGGAGTCCTTCAGCACGCGCATCAGCAGATAGATACCTAGTACATTCGGTGTATATGACGTCTGAAACTTGTCCATCATTTGTTTCATGAACAAAAGGCTGTTGTAATGTGCAGTTTCATTCACCTCCTGGGCCCGCGCCATGGCACGAGGAGAGCAAATCATAATGCCCAGACCAGCAGGAAGCCCAAAACATTTTTGCACTGACCCATACCAGATATCGGCATTGTCAAATGTTAAGGCAATTCCGCCGATCGACGAGGTGGCATCGACCGCGATGAGCGTTTCCGGATGTGCCTGACGGATTTGTGACAGAATGCTGTCCTGCACCTGCGTTCCATTCGAGGTTTCGTTCTGGGTCAGGCAAAGTAAATCGCCCAGCAAATGATCGGGAACAACCGTTTCAGTCGATTGCTCCACATCGAATGCCCACGACTCTGCACGACGAATGCGCGCCGTATAGTCGTACCACTTTTGTCCGAACGCTCCATTATATATATGCACACTCTTGTCGCGGATAAGTGACTGCGCGATGATCTCCCAGCATTCAGTGGCAGAAGACGTAAAGAAGATCGTGTAATCTTCCGGTATGCCCAGTTTCAGGCGCATCAGTCGAATCGTTTCCTTTGACAGCGACACAAAAGCGTCACTGCGGTGATTCGCGCTCAGAATACCTGCATGGGCTGCATCGCGCACATAGTGAGGTATTTCGTCGTGAATGCGGGAGGGCCCGGGATAGAATGAGATCATAGTGCAAAAGTATAGACGTATCGTTAGGTTGTCGATGTGTATTTTGTCTTAATCGGCTTTCATAACAAGCGTTTCTGTAGCGTTAACGGACCGTCCCCCGATCGCCTTTTCACGTGCACAGAGATGTTAACGGTCGTAATTCAATTTACGTTGTCAATAAGATCGGTGAAAGTATGAAGCCTTCCGCTTCCGGTTACAAAAAAATTGTACATTTGTATAGCCCATGAATCGAAATTACCGCAATACTTCTCTCACCAGCGTGCTGGTTCTAGCGATATTGCTTTGCTCAATCGTTTGTTCTGTAACGAACGTGTTCGGACGGGTAATTCCAGCGCAGGCTGCGCGTGTCATCAAGAAAGAGGCAACCAGTACACAACTTACCACCCAGTTGGCAGAAAAAGTGGAGTCGGAGTCCGACACCAAACATTCCACGCCTCTATTTGTCATACAAACCGTGATTCAGCTGTTCCGGTTTGATTTTGCCGCTCCCGGGTACTCGGGACTTGTTTACGCAACAAGGTTTGGCGGTCATCGAAATATCATTCCTCTCTATCTCATCGAGAGAACTATCCGGATTTGATCGCGCACTGCGATCACCTTCACACCTATTTCTGGTAGTTTACTTTTCATGGTTCTGTAGCCATGAGACTTTTATTCAAATCAATCTTATGAATTCAACAAAATCATCTTTCGACGTGGTGATGAAAAAACCGGGCGAAGTCTTTAATGAACATGATGTACTTCATGCGTTAAAGCACCATTTGCCGGCACAGGCACCGCTGAAAGACTTTATTCATCACAATACTCTCCATTCATTTCAACATCTGAATTTTCATCAGGCTGTCCGCGAAGCTTCAGCGATCTTCGGTTACCGTGTATCTCTGTCGTTGGCGGAATATCGTTCCTTGTATGAGCAGAAACGCATCGACCAAAACATCCTTCGGCGTGTGATAATTGAGCGCAAGGGCGAACGCAACCTGCATGAATGGGAACAAAAAGTTCTGTCTTCGAAACACACCAAACCTTCGCCGCGAATCGGCGCCTTGCGGTCAACCTGGAAACGCCAGTACGCTATCGATATGGACTCGCTCGTCCACCCGCTTTTGTTCAGAATTCTCTGCAGCTACCTGGATCAGGGTATTGCTATCTGGAACTTTCCGGTAAAGGACAAGAGTTTTATTTCGTCGATCCGGGAATTGGAACGCAACAGCGTCACTAGTTTTTTCAGGACGCGGCGCGCAAAGCAACTCTTGATGAAGTCGACCTGCGAGATCAAAGACTTGCTCGATATTCTCATAGGAGATGAATCGCTCTATAAACAATATATTTACGATCAACAGTTTGCGCACCAGGGATGGTCGGGAATGTTTTCCACCATCGAGGATCAGCCTCAGACGTTGCTCGAACAAAAGAAACCATCGATTCACGATCTGATCGTATTTGAGACGTTGCTCGAGATCGACGCGCTCGACTATGCATTTGGAGGCGCCTGGAAACCGCTGGCGAAGGTACTCAAGCATCGTCCGCAACCACTTTTCACTCCGTTAGAGGAGTCTGAACTGGACGCCATAACCGCCATCTGGCAGGAAGCAT
Organism: Chryseolinea sp.; assembly: GCA_035489615.1. Classification (GTDB taxonomy): domain Bacteria; phylum Bacteroidota; class Bacteroidia; order Cytophagales; family Cyclobacteriaceae; genus Chryseolinea. The sequence goes on along the minus strand of DATHKA010000592.1, from coordinate 3,773 downwards.
TTGAATGGAGCTACTATGACCATGTACTTGCGGGCATAGGCTCACAGGTACCTAAGCAAATCACAACGCCACGGTCATTCCAAGCCATGTTTTGCATTGATGACCGGGAGTGCTCGTTCCGTCGCTATCTTGAGGAGCGCGATCCGCAATGCGAGACGTTTGGTACACCGGGATTCTTTGGCGTGGAGTTCTTCTTTCAACCGGAAGACGGAAAGTTTTATACGAAGCTTTGCCCGGCTCCTGTTACGCCAAAGTATCTCATCAAAGAGACAGGTGTAACCACCAAGCGCGAAAAGGAATTACATTTTACCAAGCATTCTCATTCATGGCACGGTGGCTGGCTCATTTCTCAGACGCTCGGATTTTGGTCGGCCTTTAAGTTGTTTATCAACATCTTCCGTCCATCGATGACTCCGGCGACGGCTTCGTCCTTCCGACATATGGATAGGTTTTCCACGCTGTCTATTGAGAACAAGTCTCCTGAAGATCGTGAGAATGGATTACAGATTGGATTTAATATAGAGGAGATGGCTCAGCGTGTAGAGGGGCTGCTGAAGGGAATCGGACTCGTAAAAAATTTCGCTCCTGTTGTTTATGTTATCGGCCATGGATCGAGCAGTGTGAACAATCCACACTATGCCGCCTATGACTGCGGAGCTTGTTCAGGTCGTGCGGGTTCTGTTAACGCGCGCACTATTTGCCACATGGCGAATCATCCTCGTGTTCGCGAAATGCTTCGAAGCCGCGGCATAGATATCCCCGATTCTACTCAATTCGTTGGCGGATTGCACGACACCACGCGCGACGAAATTCAGTTCTTTGATGAGGATTCGCTGTCGCCGGAAAATCGCGGACGTCACAGCAAGAACGAGGCGACCTTTGCCACGGCGTTGGACAATAATGCAAAAGAACGTTCACGCCGTTTTGTTTCAGTGGATTCCCGGCAGGCCCCTGAAAAAATACACGCGAAGATTCTTCGTCGATCGGTGTCACTTTTCGAGCCACGGCCAGAGCTGAATCACGCCACCAACGCCTTGTGTATTGTGGGCCGGCGTTCCATGACACGCGATCTGTTCCTCGATCGTCGTTCGTTCCTCAACTCCTATGACTACAACATCGACCGGGAAGGCAAGTTGCTCTTCAATATCATGAAGCCACTCGGACCAGTGTGCGGAGGCATCAACCTGGAGTATTTCTTTTCACGCGTCGACAACCAGAAGTTGGGTGCGGGCACCAAATTGCCTCACAACGTAATGGGTCTGTTCGGCGTAGCGAACGGCATCGATGGTGATCTTCGACCGGGATTGCCCAGCCAAATGATTGAGGTTCACGATCCCGTGCGTTTGCTCATCATTGTCGAACACTTCCCGGAAATCGTGCTCGAAACGATACAGAAGTCGCCGGATGTTTACGAGTGGTTTATCAACGAATGGGTGCGGCTCGTGGCCGTCGATCCGGAGACCAGAAAGCTCTACCTGTTCGGAGGAGGTACGTTTGAGCCCTATTATCCGCTGGCAGCCGGCGTTCAATCCATTAACGATGTGACACCGCTGATTGAGTCAACGCAGGACAACCTGCCCGTTTATTCACTTTCAAACCGCGCGATATGATACAGGCATTGCAATTTTTCATTCTCGCGCCATTGGCGGGATTTGTCATCAGTCTGTTGCTGGCTCCAAAAAAGGAGAACGCAATTTCGTGGACGGCCTTTGTCACGGTAGGGCTACACTTATTTGTTTCATGGGGATTTCTCGTGTACTGGCTGTTTAACGGCATGCCCGTCCTGAACCTGAAAGAAATCGTTTTGTACCGCGCCGGTGACTATGAGTTTTTAATCGACTTTTATTTCGATAAAATATCGGCGACGTACTTGTTCGTCGGTTCACTACTGACCTTCCTGGTGACTGTCTATAGCCGGTACTACCTGCATCGCGAGAAGGGCTACAAACGGTTCTTCAATACGATCCTGTTCTTTTATGTGGGATATAACCTGGTGATATTTTCGGGCAACCTTGAAACGTTGTTCATTGGGTGGGAGATTCTAGGCATCTCCTCCTTTTTATTGATCGCGTTTTACAGGGAGCGATATCTCCCGGTGAAGAATGCAGTGAAGGTATTCTCCGTGTATCGCATCGGTGATATAGGGCTTATTCTGGCGATGTGGCTCAGTCATCACCTGTGGCACGCAAACATCACCTTCCTAAAACTGAACGACTACAATCTTGTTCACGAACAGTTGCAGTCGCACACCCTGATAGGTGTTTTCATCTCCCTGATGTTGCTCATTTCGGCGGCGGCAAAGTCGGCACAGTTACCGTTCTCGTCCTGGTTGCCGCGCGCCATGGAGGGACCTACACCTTCGAGTGCCATCTTTTACGGTTCCCTTTCGGTTCACCTGGGCATCTTTTTGTTGCTCCGGACATTTCCTTTCTGGGAACACCAGATGTCGGTACGAATCGTGATCGCGCTACTTGGCCTGGCGACGTCTATTGTTGCTACCGGCATAGCGCGCGTTCAGTCCAACGTAAAAAGTCAGATCGCGTATGCTTCAATCGCACAAATTGGCCTTATCTTTATAGAGGTCGCGGCGGGGTTCACGGAACTGGCGATGTTTCACTTCGCTGGTAACGCCTTCCTCCGCACCTACCAGTTACTGGTGTCTCCATCGGTGGTGACGTATCTGATCCGCGAGCAGTTTTATAACTATAAACCGCGTCCGCAAACCCTGGAAGACAATTTCTCGCGGAAGGTCGAGTATTCGTTTTACATGCTTTGTATCAAGGAGTTTAACCTCGATTCATTCATGTACCGATTCTTTTGGAATCCGTTAAAGTGGTTGGGCAAACAAATGGACTTCCTCACCGTGAACAGAGTGTTGATGATCTTTGTGCCGGTCTATCTGATAGGTTTGTACCTGACGTACAACAAGGGAATGTTGCCGGCCGACCTTGAGCGATCACTGCCCGTTGTGTTTTCACTAATCGGATTGGTATTGGTGCTCAAGTCGTTCTCGGAACGACGGCACGCGCGTCTAAGCTGGTTACTGATCATCATGAACCACTTCTGGGTTGCCCTCGCGATCTCCTTTAACGAGCTATTCACTTTCGATCAGGTTCACGTGTACCTAAGTGGCATAGCAATTGCGGGAACGCTTGGATTCGTGTGTTTACGGTGGCTCAAGGCACGAGAGGGAAGCATCGACCTGGATCAATTCCATGGTCATTCGTATAAGCATCCTGGCCTTGCGTTGCTATTTTTGCTTTGTTGTTTGGCCGCGTCGGGATTTCCTATTACGCCAACATTTATAGGAGAAGATCTTATGTTCAGTCACATTCACGAAGACCAGGCTTTCTTTGCATTCACGGTTTCGTTGAGTTTTATTATTGATGGCCTGTCGATCATTCGGATTTACGCACGGGTTTTTCTTGGCCCGCACGTCAAGTCGCAGTATGAGATGGCCTATCGATCATCATAGACATTCAGTTTCGTCGGGGACATGGCGATAATGTGGGTTGTTGCCTGTCCTCGCGAAGCTGATACTATTTGTTGATCTGTTGATTGGTTGATTTGAGACCCGCTTTTCGCGGAACGGACCTGCTTCACAGTTTGAAGCGCTGTGGTTAACTTAATTCTGCCCTGGTGACAGAAGTCACCATCAAACTTTCTCTGTAAAGTACTTTATCGCCATAGCGTAGCCTTCGAGGCCGAAGCCCGTGAGCATACCGGCGCATTTGCTGGTGATGAGGCTCGTATGGCGAAAGGTTTCACGGGCG
>DATHKA010000591.1:0-3349 GCA_035489615.1 Chryseolinea sp. | reverse complement strand
ATAAAGTCTCTCCTTTTCATAATTAATCCTGCCGTTTGTTGACAAAGGTCAGTGACCTGTGACAATTTCCAAGTCAACGGCTACCGCACTTGCAATAATTTACAGCAAGGCCCAATTACTCGTTACGTATGGTTTGTGCGGGGTTCACGGCAGCTGTTCGCAGCGTTTGATAGACCGTTGTAATCAGTATCACGGCAGAGGTAATGACAACGGCCGACAGCAGCGGAATCCACCCAACGCCCGATTGATTGGCGAACGTATTGAGCCATGAGGCCGCTAAAAAGTAGCCGAGCGGTAGGGCAACCATTGAAGCAATAACAAATATCCGGGCGAACTCTTTCGAAAAGGAGGTGAACACCTGGATGGTCGTAGCACCTAATACCTTACGTATCCCCGCTTCCTTCTGACGCTGCAAGCTGATGTATGCCGCCAGTCCGAATAGCCCCAGCGAAGAGATTCCCACCGCTATTGCCGAAAATGCGCCGATCAGGCCGCCAAACCGTTGCTCTCCTTCATAGGCCTGCGCGAGTTGGTCATCCAGAAACTGATATTCAAATACGCGCTCCGGAAATATTTCATTCCACGCACTTTTAACGGTCTCGATAGACGACGGAGCATCTTCGTGATTCAAACGTAGCGAAAACACCGTGAACTTGCTCACGTCAACTTCCAGCATCAGCGGGCGAAGCGGTTGTTGCAGGCCCTGGAAATGGTAGTTGTGTATGACGCCGATCAAAGTGCCTTGTTTGCCGAGCGCGTTGATGCGCTTGCCAACGGCCTGCTGCGGATCGCCAAAACCCAACACCGAAATCGCTTCCTCATTTGCAACGAAAGCCTGAAGGTGGTCCGTGCCCGCGGCACGATCAAATCCCCGACCTGCTAACACTTTCATGCCATACGTATCCAGAAAATCGTAGTCGACGCTCACGATCGGCACAAACAGGTTATTGGTTTCCTTGATACTGTCCGTCGTTACCAACGCGAAGACGGCACCCTGGCCCGGCAAGGTCGAGGACACTGAAACTGCGTGTACGGAGGTCGACTTTCCCACTTCCGTTTCAAAAGTGTTCATGCGAAGACGAAGGTCGCGACCCACGCCGCCGCCCAGAATGGAATTAGGGTTGTTGCTGAACAACGGTATCGTTAACATAAATTCCTTTTGAAAACCTAGTGGCTTATCCTGCATGTATTGAATTTGCCGGTAGATGACGAGCGTGAACGCGATCAACACAATGGACGCAGCAAATTGCACGGCCACAAGTACGCGTCTCAAAAGAAAATGTCCGCCCGACATGCGCGTTTTCAATCCCTTCAGAGCACTTACGGGATTGATCCTTGAAACGAACAGCGAAGGATAAATGCCGGCCAAGATCCCCGTAACCAATACAACCGGAATGACAATGAGCAGCGTTTCAAAGTTAAAAACGTCAGCATTGCCAAACGATCTTCCTGTTAGTCGGTTAATGAGCGGCAGCGCAAAATAGAGTGACACCAACGCCAACACACCCGACACCGCCGTAAGCAGCAATGATTCCGACATAAAGTGCCACAATAGCATTTGCCTGCTTGCCCCGACCACCTTGCGTACGCCTATCTCTTTGGCGCGGCGTAGGGAGTGCACAGTCGACAAATTCACGAAGTTGATGCAGGCGATTAGCAGGATCAGCACACCAATAGCCATGAAAACATACAAATACCGGATAGCATTGCGATCGCTTGCATGCGTGAAGTCGGAGCGCAAGTGAATATCAGTTAGTGATTGCAGGCTATACTGTACATGATCACGCACTCTTTCGTCAGCATACCGTTCGTTCAATTTCTGGATCAATTCCGTCGCTTTTAACGGGTTGGCTGAAGGCCGAAGCAGAACATAGGTTTGCAGCGGGTTGTATAGCCAATCTCGCTTCAAAAAGTCGCGCACTTCCGGAATCTCCATCGCGTAGTAATTGTCAAAATGCGCGACAATGTCTATCGTGTTTGACGTTTGTGCAGGCCAATCGCTGAATACGCCCGATACCTGCAGTGGCAGAGAGCCTTCAAGCATAAGCAGTTTATTCATCGCCGCCGAAGCAGAACCAAAGTATTTCTCAGCCGTACGACGAGAGAGCAACACGTTGTTCGGACCGGTCAGTGCGGCTGCCTGGTTTCCCGCGATGAAATCAAAAGAGAATATCTTCAACACCGATGGGTCCGCGAGATAAACATTCTGCTCCCGGAATTTCTTGTCGGCTACTACCGACGAGTCGGCCGTCATGACTTGTAGTGTTGCCTCTCTTCCAAATAGCCGCGCCACCTGCTCCGCTTCGGGAACATCCCGTCCAACAAACTCAGCCAATGGCGCCGATGTAGTCGGGTAGTGGGTTTCCGAACCATCATACGACGTAGTGACATTGATGCGATAGATCCGTGCCGCGTTCTCGTGAAACTGATCGAACTTCAATTCATCAGTCACATACAGCAGTATGGCTGTGAAGCATCCGATGCCCACCAGCAGGCCACCGGCGTTGAGCAGCGTGAATGATTTGTGTTTGAGGAAAGTCCTCCAGACGGCGATAAACCAGGCAGACATAGGCAGGGATTTTGAACTTCAATAAAGAAGGAAAAGAAGCGAGTTCGCGAAACTCATATTACCCCGCAGGCAACATTTTGATTTGACCGGAAGCGTTAAAACACACGCATCACCTCGCTTGCGGGACTGTCTTGCTCGTCATGCGTGGTGGCGAGCTCCATCAGGAGGCGGATCACTTCCGAGTGATGAGGAAGCGAGTACTGTGCCGCAGAATGACTGGACCCAACTTTAATCGTTATCGCTTGATTCGCCATGGCCTTGAACATATCTTCGTCCGTTTTGTCGTCGCCCACGACGAGGATGAAATCACTTTCAGTTCTCTCAATAATTCGTCGTGCGGCCAGCCCCTTGTCGATGCCGGCAATCCGAATTTCGATCACTTTGTTTCCATCGATGACCTGCAGTTGACCGTTCCTCACCAAATGGAAGAGGCTGTCTAGCAACTCCCGCGATCTGAGAAATCCGAGCTCGGGATCCACGTTTCGATAATGCCATGCCAGTGTGTGATTCTTTTCTTCCAGGAAAGAACGCGGACACCGCTTCACGAACATTTCGAGCGTAGGTCTGAGAATAGGCTTCCAACTCTGGTCGATTACTTTTGCGCTTGTCCACGGTTTGCCTATACGCCGAATAGTAGCGCCGTGTTCTGCCACCAGGTGGATAGGCATATCGCCAAACCATTCCTCGAGCGACTCGGCATCGCGTCCGCTAATGATGGTCAAACTCGTGTTATCACTCGAACCCAGTTTTTTGAGCAGTGCGAGAAGTTCCGGGTCGGGA
>DATHKA010000590.1:0-3054 GCA_035489615.1 Chryseolinea sp. | reverse complement strand
ACCGTTACCTGCCTCATCAATTATTCGTAGGGGTTTTTACTTCCAACTTTAATTCCATTCCTAATACACCAAGTATTTTTTCCAGCAATTCCAATGATGGATTACCCTTGCCACGTTCAAGAGCCCAAAGCGAATTGGTGCTGATTCCGGCGAGTTCTGCCAAATGGGGCTGGGTTATTCCAAGGCTCTTTCGTCGGGCCTTTATCTCATTCCCCAATTGCTGAGCTAACATTATAATGTGATTTTCATACTAAAGATAAGTATGTTTGGTTGAAATTTATTCAAAAACCACAACATATTGTTGTTTTAGTAGAAATTGAAATACAGTTGATAACGATCGACATTAAAATCACAATACAATGTGATTTACATCACGAACTTTTGAAATTGGGAAGTAATTGGCAGTATTTAAGGGTAATTGCGCGCAATTCAAGTCGACTGTTAAAGTATGGTTCTTGCCTTCGCTGTAATGCTGAAAGGGTTTCATGGAGTTGATATAATCCAATAATAAGCACGTAAAACACACATGGTCAACATATTATTTTCGCTATGCGCGATTTTACTTCTCGCAAAGTGCATCTTGCACAAAAATGTAAAACGCAATGAATACACCCTCAAATGAAATTCTCGGATTGCTGCGGACTCTAAAGGACAGGGTCGACAAAATAATAAGAATGGGACCTAATGCAAGTCAACTATCCAAAGGAAATTATGGCCAGCAATTAACGGAAGATATAATCGAAATTTCCTGCGACCCTACATTAAAACCAATTGGAGTAGAATACTACCAAAAGGTTATCAGTGCTAGAATTGTGGTAGCGATGGATACTGTTGAAAAAGTTGAAGACATACTTGAGTACTGGGTTGATGATATTTCATGCATTGCCGAAAATGATGATATTGAAGAGAGTGGGTACATCGATAGTGATCTATTTAAAAGAAAGCCGCTCTCGCTCGAAGAAAAACAAGTTTGGAAGACGCAACTCAGAGGAGAATTAGATCTATACTTCTCCACACTGATCGATATTTCGAATGAGGTATTGCCTAATAAACTCAAAACAAATCTCAAGGTCGGTGAGGTAGCGGCATTATTTAGATTATTTGTCGAATATGACAAGCAACAGAAAAGTGATGTCCACAAGTTGTTACACGCGGAATATAGTGGCAAAGGAAAAATGAGGACCCTCGCTTTTCATATTGTCAACAACATCGAATCAGCTGCTGGTCCTATTTCCCTAGAGTCAATGTACAATAACCTCACGCAAAAGGATTATGATTACCACAAGCTGTTTTGGGAGGAAAAGCTTGAATCGATCCTGGAATCAAGTCTGAAAGACACATAGTTTTTCACTACGTTACACATGAGCTGAATAATTTTTCTTTCTGATTACCAACGAGTTATAAGGGCTTGGACATGTTTGTCCAAGCCCTTCTTGTTTTCATTTGGTTTCAATTTGTGCTCGTTAAGGCAGATAATCACTTTCAAACATCTCCAAAATAACCATGATCAAACAACTACTGACAGACCTCTCCGAGATTAAAGATCTCCTGCGCGAAAAAAATCTCCTATCCAGGGACATCCTGACCGTGGAGCAAGCAAGCGATTTTCTGGGACTTAGCTTGAGTTCGCTTTACAAGCATACATCGTCCAGAAGACTCCCCCATTATAAGCCGACCAATGGGAAGATCTACTTCAGGCGCGCCGAGCTCGAGACGTGGATACTTAGCAACGTCCGGCCTGAGATTCAGGAGCTGGTACCAGCCAAGAAGTCATTCAACATCGTTCATCGCAAAAAGAAAAGTCTAGCCGCCTAACCATTGAAGCCTTGGCAGCTTCATCGACCACATGAAAACCGCAAAAAACCCTGTTGACGTTCACCCGGTAGTAGCACTACCAAACAAACCAACAAAAACAAACCATGCCTGAAAGTCCATATAACCTGTACGGCAAGAGCTGGATACGACTAACGTACGCTCCTCAGCGATTGCAGCAACGCATCAATCGCGCCGACTTGTTCAGATTACTCCGCGAAATCGGCGTCCTTGATAAGGACAATATTCCAACGGAGGAATTAATAGCCGGCGGCCAAATGCATTATGACACAGTGATCGGCCCAGGCAAGCGAGGTAGGCCAACCGTCTATCGCGTACCTCTCGTAAGTCCCACCGGCCTCTCGCTAATCGATCGACTGATCACGGAACGTAGACAATCCTCTAACGCTGCTGCTGCTGCAGCAGCTCCAACCCTTTTCCAAAACTCCTAAAAGTCAACAACACTAACACCAAAAAAACCATGAAAAAAACAACCTTTCCCGCGAACCACCCATTCAACGTCACTCCATCCGCCGACCAAGAATGGTTCTCACTCCAACAAGCCGCTGATAACATTGGCACCCATAAGTCGATCCTCGATAGCCATCTGATAATACACGGATTGATGACTCAGTCAGGCCTCCCTACCATACCTGGGATGGATTTGGGGGTGCTGGCCATAAGGACGTCGAGCGAGTCCCGCATGATCTTCGGCATGAAAACCATAGAGGAAACCAAAGAGGTAGTCATTTCTAAGAAATTTCTTGCCCCTGACACCTCAGCGTTCATCGCGCAAGCTGCAGATGAGGTCATCAATTTGTACGAGAAGGAAGTCGGACCTATCTCCATTGAACCATTAGGACTTGACCCGGACATAGTAGACAACATTGGACAGCTTGCAGCCGACCTATTAGCTCTATACGAGCAGGAGACAGGATCCACCATCTCTGAACCTTCAAACTCTGCAGCATAATGGCAACGACTAAAAGAACTATGCACTCCCCCATTGCTATAGTTGAAGCAGCATTGAAGAAGTCATGGGCCTTCAGGTACAATGAAGTTTTGTCAAATATTGAATACCAGGAGCTAGCCGCTCCTGGGTTCAATATGATGAACGACTACACCCTGAATAGCATGGCACGGTCACTATCGCATCATGGTATCGTGACAAACGCGAGCAGCATCAGAGATCTCATCATGTCCGACTTCGCGCCAAGGCATAATCCGTTTGCGGACTATCTG
>DATHKA010000589.1:0-7974 GCA_035489615.1 Chryseolinea sp. | reverse complement strand
TCCCGTCATCTAGCGTTCCTGTGTCTCGGTTGTCAGTTTATCGATAAACTGCACGTATCCCTCTACATCCTTCAGTTCTACCCCAACCATTGCTTCGAGTTCGATGCGCTGTTGATTGAATGCTGACCGCGCCTGAATGATTTCCTCCTCCTTGAGGTAATAGGCTTGTGAAGTAGACCGGTAAGCCTCCAGTGTCACCTCTCCTGCCTTGAACTTCTTCTCTGTACTTTGGAACATCAGGAAGTAGTCCTCCTGAATTCTTTCGCGCAGCTTAACAATCTTGAATTTTTCTTTCAGTCGCTCGATGGCCAGCAAAACGTCCTGCCGTACCTGCAGCTTGGTGGCATTTACGTTGTACTCGCTCATCAACACCTCGTCGTTAGCGGCCCTGGCACTCAACGGCGTCTGCACGAAAGTTCCCAACGGAAGCCGGATGCCCACATTGTATTGCGGATAGATAGCCCGTGCCACCACATCAACGTCCTCCTTCCCGGTGAACTCATTGTAGTTTCCCTGCAGAAAGATATCGTTCAGCCAAGACCACCGCGCCTTAGAACGGAGTGTTTGAGCTTGCTCCACCTTTTGCGTCACCACCTTGTTATTAGGGTGATTTCGCCACGCCATCTGAACAAGCTTTTCTTCGAACGAAATGGCCGTGACCTGCTCCGTCACGATGATCTTGTTATAATCGATACTTTGCGCGACAAGCGAAGCGGGTGCCAGAGCGGCGAAAAGTAAAAGTGTTTTTCTCATAAGGGTTGGGATTTTTTTGCTCGAGTTCAATTCGGACTCTCAATCGGACCTGAACAAGGCAGCGCCCCGGTATTCGGGTTCATCCTTATTCAATCAGGTTGAAAAAATAACAATTTCCGGATAAACAATGAACAGTAGGCGCGATGGGACTGACGCCGGGCAAAAAAATAGGGGCTTGAGGATGGTGTTCGGACGCAGCAGCGCTTTTTGATTTATTTTGCCAGCATGGAAAGGATAGAAATTCTGGACGCATCGGGCGGAGAAGAACGCATTATTCGGGACCTCGCATGGGCTACCTGGTGGACGGCCTACCGCGATATCATCAGCGACGAGCAAATCCACTATATGCTGGAGACCATTTACAGTGAGGAGATCCTGCGGCGCCAGATTGCTGAAGGTGATCAGCAATTCATCATACTGCGCGTTGCGGGCCAACCCAGCGGTTTTGCCGCCTATTCCGCACGCGCCAACGATCCCTCCATTTACAAGCTTCACAAGTTGTATGTGATTCCCGGTTGCCACGGAAAGGGCTTCGGGCGCCGACTGCTGAACGAAGTGACATCCAGACTTCGGGCGCGGCAGGTTAAAGCCCTGGAGCTCAACGTAAATCGTCAAAACCCGGCGCTGAAATTTTATGAAAGCTGTGGATTCGTCGTCATCAGGCAGGAGGACATCCCCATCGGGCCGTATTGGATGAACGACTATGTGATGCGGCTATCCCTCGACACCCAACCTATTGCATAAGACCCTTCAGGGATGCAAATTGCCAGTTGTTACTTAATTATCCATCTTATTGTGCTCTGGTATAGAGGAATTGGTTTAACGGAGATTGCCTTTTTCGCAGGATTTATCCTGTTGTACGCATTGTATCTGATCCGCGTAATACGCATCGCCCGAACACTGCGAACCCCGTACAGCAACGTGTTCGCCAAACTCCTGTTCCGCACGCTCTACTTCGGGCTGTTCATTATTGCGGTGCTGGGCCCTTCTTTCGGTGGTTCGAAGAAGGAAGTAAAGTCCATGGGTAAAGACATCGTGATTTGCGTTGACCTCAGCAAATCGATGGATGCGTTCGACATTCAGCCATCACGCCTGGAAAAGGTCAAGTTTGAATTGAAAAAGGTGGTTTCGGCCTTCAACTCTGACCGGATTGGCATCGTGATCTTCTCGTCGGAGGCATTTATGCAGTGCCCGCTCACCTACGATCAAAATGCTCTCAATTTGTTTATAGAAACGATGAATACAGGCCTGGTGCCGGCCTCAGGCACTGATTTTGCTCCCCCTCTGAAACTGGCGCTCCAAAAGCTCGAGGAAGACGACAAGTCGGGCGGTGCCGAGCGTTCGAAGTCTAAAGTGATCATCCTGATCAGCGACGGCGAAGATTTTGGTGAAGAAACGAAGGAAGTAGCCAAGCAAATCGAAAAGGATGATATCAAGCTTTTTACGTTGGGTGTGGGTACCGAAAAGGGCGGAAATATCTACAATGGCAATGCGCTGAAGACGAATCGGCAGGGATTGATCGTTCTTACCAGGCTGAATGCGGACGCGCTCATTTCCCTGGCCAACAATACCGGCGGACAATACTTCGAGATTAATGAAACTAAAAACGACATTTCACGCATGATTAACACGATTGATAAGATCGAAGGCGAGATGCGTGATACGCGTTTCGTAGATGTAACGGCCAACAAGTATTTTTATTTCTTGCTGGCCGGAGCACTTTTGTTCTTGCTTGACATTTTGATCAATATACCAACCGTTAGAATATGAAATTCGCTGCAATCCTTTTGATAACTCTTGCCGCGATTGTTGATCCTGTTACGATAGGAAAGATCAATTCCCTGAAGCGCGAAGCACGGTCAGCCTACACGGCGGGCGATTACAAAACGGCGATAGCCAAGTATCGGTATTTGCTGGACACGCTTCACGCGGCCGAAGATGAGGTAATGCTCAATCTGGCCAACGCGTATTTCAATGCAAACGACACGACTCAGGCGATGGCCAGTTATCAGTCTGTCATGGGCAGTCCAAAGGCAGACATCCGATCGAAAGCACAGCAACAATTGGGTGTCATGAATCACCGCGCAGGTAAGCTGGAAGAAGCGCTGAACAACTTTAAACAGGCTATCAAGGCCGATCCCGGCAATCGCGACGCGCGGTTCAACTACGAAATGCTGAAGAAGAAACTCGAAGAAGAAAAGAAGAAGAAAGAACAAGAACAGCAGAACCGCGACAAGGAAAACAAGGAGAATCAGAAAAAGGACGATCAGCAAAAGGACCAGCAGCAAAAGCAGGATCAGAAGAAAAACGAAGAGCAGCAGAAGAAAGAACAGGAGCAGAAGGACCAACAGCAAAAAGATCAGCAGAAGAAGGATCAGGAAGAAAAGGAGAAGCAAAAGAAAGATCAACAGCAAAAAGCCGATGCTGAGAAGAAGGATCAGAAAGATTCTGAAGAGCAGCAACAGGAGAAGAACGACAAACAACCTCCTCCTGATTGGTCCAAAAAGCTGCAGGAAATGAAGATGACGGAAGAGAAAGCACGCATGATCCTGGAGGCCATGAAAAATCAGGAGAAGCAATATTTGCAACAGAATCAGCGCAAGGCAACCAAGCCACGCGACAAGGGCAAGCCAGATTGGTAAGAATATGAAAGACGTCGTAATTGTATCTGTCGCACGCACACCGATCGGAAGTTTTGGAGGGTCACTCGCTTCTCTGTCCGCAACACAACTCGCGGGGATCGCTTTCAAAGCAGCCGTAACGCGCGCAGGTATTGACAGTGCGCAGGTGGAAGAGTTGTTGGTCGGAAACGTGATTTCGTCGGGGCTGGGTCAGGCACCGGCCACACAGGTCGCTGCCGCTGCCGGACTGGGTTTTCAGATACCCTGCACCCTGATCAATAAAGTATGTGCGTCGGGCATGAAAGCTATGATGCAGGCAGCACAATCCATCATGCTAGGTTCTCAGGAGGTCATTGTTGCCGGTGGCATGGAGAGCATGAGCAACGTCCCTTATTACCTTATGAAGGCCCGCACAGGCTACCGATACGGGAACGGCGAACTGATTGATGGTCTGCAGCTCGACGGCCTCACGGACGTTTACAACCACTGCGCTATGGGCGTCTGTGCCGATAACACAGCTAAGGAGATGAACATAACGCGGGCCGATCAGGATGCGTACGCGATAGCCTCCTATCAGCGCGCAGCCAGCGCCTGGGCTTCGGGCAAATTTCAAGCGGAAGTCGTTCCTGTCGAAGTGACTGATCGCAAAGGGAAAGTGACCGTGATGCAGGAAGACGAAGAATACCGAAACGTTTCTTTTGAAAAGATCCCGGGTCTGAAGCCAGCCTTTGGGAAAGAAGGTACGGTAACCGCCGCCAATGCGTCAACGCTTAACGACGGTGCGGCTGCGACGGTGTTGATGAGCGCAGATCGTGCAAGGTCAATGGGCGTCACGCCCCTGGCCCGGATACGTGGATTCGCGGATGCAGCCCAGGACCCAATGTGGTTTACCACCACCCCGTCGTTAGCGATTCCCAAGGCGATGAAGGCTGCTGGTGTAACACCCAAAGATGTCAGCTATTACGAGATCAACGAGGCATTTTCGGCAGTGGCACTGGCCAATAACCAAAAACTCGGACTTGACGGGAACCGGGTAAACGTGAATGGTGGAGCCGTGGCACTGGGTCATCCGCTTGGCGCATCGGGATGTCGCATAGTCATCACGTTGCTCAATGTGCTCCGGCAGAACAACCAATCGATCGGCGTGGCCGGCATTTGCAATGGCGGGGGCGGTGCTTCAGCCATGGTAGTAGAATTGCTGTAAGCAGATGTATATGAAGCAGTGTCCTGGCAAAAGCATGGGGTCATTTGTCAATCGGCAATCGTCCTTTTTTTCATTTCTTTTAACCCGCGTGCGCAAATCATGCACTTCACATCGCTGTGCGGTCTGCCTTCTCTTCCCGCTATTCTGCCTGACCTTTGCAGCGCAGGCACAACACGAAACGCGCACCTACTACGACGGCAGTAAACAACACCTTCAGGAAGTCTATTTTACAGCGCCCGGCGATAACGAATCATTCGTTGGCCCTTACAAGCGCTATTATGAAAATGGCAACCTCATGATGGAAGGTCATTTTGAAGATGGTAGAAAATCGGGGTTGTTTAAAGAATATCACGACAACGGCAAGCTGGCGCGCTCGATCACTTTCGTTAATGGAATGCGGCACGGGGTTGTAGAGGTATACGACGAGGATGGCGTGCCTTACCAAAAGGCCTACTATCAGAACGATATCTTATCAGACAGTATTCAGATCTATTTCGACAACGGTAACGTTAAGCGCGAGAGCTATTTCGTGAAGGGAAAGCCCGATGGACTAGTTAAGGAATACTATCCCAGCGGCACGCTCAAGAAAGAAATGGCTTATGCCAATGGAAAGCCGAATGGCGTCACGCGGAGCTACTACAGCAATGGCAAAGTAGAAACAGAGGCCAACAGCAAGGACGGCATACTCACCGGATTCTATAAGACCTACTACGACAACGGGCAGCTGGAGACGGTATCAACGATTGATGAAGGCACCAAAAATGGGCAATTCAAATCGTATGATCACGAAGGTCACCTGATTACCGAAGGAGGCTTTCTGCAGGGTAAGCTCAACGGTCCTAATACCGGTTACTTTCCTACTGGCGCCGTGATGCATAAATATCAATACGCGGAGGGAAAGAAGGTCGGCACTAACCTGAACTACTATGCTTCCGGGCAGATCAAGTCAAAAGAAGTTGTGGGCAGCAATGGCATCGACGCCAGCGTCACGGACTATACCGAGCAGGGCGTCGTACAAGCCGAAAAAAAACTGCGCCATGGCGCGCCGAACGGAACATCAGTCACCTACGACGAAAGTGGCAAGATCGTGCGCCAGCGTCACTCCCATCTGGCTGGCAAGCTTGAAGGTGTACAATACACCTACGATGCTGCCGGCAAAGTGCAGAAGGAAGAAACCTACAAGGCCAATCTGCTTACGGGTACCACCAAAATCTTCTATTCCAGTGGGGCCGTACAAACCGTAACGACCTTCAAAACCGGCCGCCGGAATGGTCCGTACGTGGCCTATTATGAGAACGGCAAGGTGAGCGAACAGGGTACCTACGTTGGCGACAAGAAACATGGTGAGTGGAAGACTTATGGGCAGGATGGCTCCGTTAGCCAGACAACCCTGTACAAGGCCGGTGAGGCCGTAAAACAATAGCCCAAACCCCAGAAAAAGTTTTGCGTTCGCCCCTTTCCCTTTATCTTACGACCTGATTTTGACGCATGGAAGCCATCAAGGAAACGCACTTCAAATTCCCCGGTCAGACAGGGTTCTACAGCGGAAAGGTGCGCGATGTTTACTATTTCGGCGATGTCATGGCCATGGTTGCCACCGATCGGATTTCGGCCTTCGATGTGATCCTTCCTCGGGCCATTCCGGATAAGGGGCGTGTACTCAACCAGATTGCTGCTTTCAACCTGCAGGCGACGAAAGATCTTGTGCCCAACTGGGTAATCTCTACGCCCGATCAGAATGTCACCATTGGATTCAAATGTGAGCCATTCAGGGTAGAAATGGTGATTCGCGGTTACCTGGCAGGTCATGCTGCGCGCGAATACCGCGCTGGCAGGCGGCTGCTTTGTGGTGTACCGCTTCCTGAAGGATTGCGAGAAAACGACAAACTTCCCGGGCCCATTATCACCCCTACGACCAAGGCGCACGTGGGTCACGACGAAGACATTTCCAGGGAAGATATCCTGAAGCGTGGCATTGTATCGACCGAAGACTATGCCGTCCTGGAGGACTATACACACAAGCTCTTCCAACGCGGCACAGAACTGGCGGCATCGAGAGGGCTTATCCTGGTTGATACGAAGTACGAATTCGGGAAGCACAATGGAAAGATTTACCTTATCGACGAGGTCCATACGCCCGATTCATCGCGATACTTTTACACGGAGGGTTATTCGCAACGTCAGGATGCCGGGGAGACGCAGAAACAGCTCAGCAAAGAGTTTGTCCGTCAGTGGTTGATTGAAAATGGCTTTCAGGGCAAGGATGGGCAGCAGGTCCCGGCCATGACTGATGAAGTGGTAGCCAACATTTCGAATCGATACAAAGAACTCTATCAACAGGTCCGCGGTGAAAATCTGCCAATGGTGGACTATCAGCAGATCAGCCAAAGAATTGAGCAAAAAATCATAGATTCCATAAATTCCGCTAACTTAGAAACCAAGATAAACTGAGGATATGAAGTATACGATCGATAAGCAGGAGAAATACAGCTTGCTGCGTTTGCACGAGGAGAAGTTGGATTCCAGTGTTGCTCCTGGTCTCAAGTCAGAACTGATCACGCTGCACGCCGAAGGGGTGAAAAACATCGTCCTTGACCTGGCAGAAGTGAAGTATACGGATTCCTCCGGCCTCAGTGCCTTGCTCGTTGGAAACAGAATCGTTCAGGAAGAAGGGGGTATTTTCATCCTCACTACCCTCTCCGATCATACCATGAAGCTGATCAAGATTTCTCAACTTGACAGTGTATTGAATATTGTGCCCAAGGTAGAAGAGGCCATCGACGCGGTGTTTATGCATGAGATTGAGAAAGACCTCAAGAATACTGACCGGAATTAGGACGTGTCACATTATCTGGGTTGAGTTTTAAAATTACCATCCTGGGCTCCAGCGGTGCGCTTCCAGCATATGGGCGGCATCCTTCGGCCCAACTGGTGGAGATTCAGAGTCGCTCTTTTCTGGTCGACTGCGGCGAGGCAACGCAGATGCAGCTCATGAAGGTTCAGGCGAACTTTCACCGTATTAATCACATCTTTATTAGTCACCTTCATGGCGATCATTATCTCGGATTGATGGGATTGATCTTCACGATGCACCTGCAGAAGCGCACCAACGATCTTCACGTATACGGGCATCGTGGCCTCGACGAAATCATCACTACGCAGCTGCGGTATTCGCGGTCCGCTCCGTCCTTCAAGATTAATTTCCACCGGCTTCGAAAAGGACAGCGCGAAATTATCTTCGAAGACGATGCCCTTGTTGTTGAAACCATTCCCCTCTCCCACAAGATCCGTTGCTCAGGATTTTTCTTTCGCGAGAAAGTGAAGCCCCGGCGTATCGACAAGACGCGCCTACCCGAAGGGTTGCAAATTCAACAGATCGCCGGGCTAAAGACAGGT
>DATHKA010000588.1:0-20851 GCA_035489615.1 Chryseolinea sp. | reverse complement strand
TGTTCCGTTAGTTTGGATACTGAGGGATTACGTGGGACTGAAAGGCACCAAGTTCGGTTGCGGAATCGCCTCATGCGGAGCATGTACCATCCACCTGAACGGAAACCCAGTCAGGTCCTGCCAGTTCCGGATCTCGGCCTTGCCGGCCGGCGCCCATCTTACTACCATCGAGGGAATTGCCGAAAAGGAACATCATCCGGTGCAGCAAGCATGGATAGCGTTGCAGGCCCCGCAGTGTGGCTACTGTCAGTCCGGCCAGATCATGTCGGCTGTTGCGCTCCTGAAGAAAAAGCCTAATCCCACCGATAAAGACATCGATACCGCCATGGCGGGGAACCTTTGCCGGTGTGGTACTTACGAACGAATCAGAAAAGCCATTCATCTGGCCGCTGAGATGAAATCCACCGTAGACCTTGAGAGCAAATAAAATGCCGGTACAACTAACGAAAGCCAATCGCCGCGATTTCATAAAGACCTCGGGTCTTGCAACCCTTGGGCTGTTGATCGGGCTGGACGCGAAGGCTAATCTGCTTAACCTTTCATCGGAGACGCCCGGTACACCGATCGAAATACATCCGTTTATTCTGATCGGCAGCGACAACTCTATCACCATTATCAATCCAAGACCTTGCATGGGGCAAGGTACTATTCAAGCCGTTCCAGCGATGATACTCGAGGAACTTGAGGTCGAACCGGAACAGGTAAAGATCATCCCCAGCGATGGCAAAAGTAAATACGGCGCGCAGACTTCGGGAAACAGCAGCTCGATCCGCCGGTTATGGCTTCCCTTGCGCAAAGCAGGCGCGGCTACAAAGGAGATGCTGATCCAGTCCGCAGCGAGTAAATGGAAGATTGGAACCGATCAATGCTACGCATCAAAGGCGAGCGTGTATCGCAAGGACAACGGACAGCGTTTCTCTTATGGCGAACTTGTTGATGCAGCCTCCAAACTTCCTGTTCCCCAGGAGCCGGTGCTGAAGCAAAAAAATGAATTCAGGATATTAGGCAAAACCACGAGGCGTTTTGATCTGCCCGATCGCGTGACGGGAAAGGCAGTTTATGGCCTTGATATAGAAGTGCCGGGTATGGTCTACGCCGCCATCTTACATAGCCCGATGATCTTTGGCAAATTGGTTTCCATTGATGACACGGCAACTTTGAAAATTCCTGGTGTGATCAAGGTGATGCCCTGTGAGCGCACCATGATTTACACCACTACGGACTCTGTTGCCGTGATTGCCTCTAATTGGTGGGCAGCCAGCAAAGGCCGTTCGGCGCTCAAGGTTACCTGGGATAATTCGGGACTTGAGAAGACACTGGATAACGGGGAATATTTATCACGCTGTTATGCTGCTGCGAAGACGGAAGGAATCCGCTTCGAGGAAGGGAATGATTTTAACGGGAAGTTCGCTGCTGCACCGCTGAGACTGGATTTCACCTATGAAACACCATTCCTATCACATGCTCCGATAGAACCTGAAACGGCGACGGCACATGTGAAGGAAAACGGCGAGATAGAAATCTGGGCGCCGCTGCAGGGACCGGGCGAGACACTCGAAGAGGTTGCGCGTTACCTCAGCACACCAACCGATAAGATCAAGATTCACGTGGCCCTTATGGGTGGATCGTTTGGAAGAAAAGCTTACATGGATTTTATAAAGGAAGCGTGCTTCCTATCAAACAAACTCAAAATACCGGTGAAGGTAATTTGGACTCGTGACGATGACATCGGGCAAGGTCCGTATCGACCGGCCTTATTGAGTCATATGCAGGGATTTGTGGAGGAGGGCAAGATCCATGGCTTTCACCACCACATGATCGGAGAGTCGATATTGGGCCAGGTGTTCAAAGGACTTCAAGATGACCAGGCGGAACCGTGGATAGGCGAAGAGTCCAGTCCCGGTAACAATAAATACTTGTTCCGAAGGGCGCATAAGATTAGTTGGACCAATGTTAAAACTATGATCCCTATCATGTGGTGGAGGAGCGTAAATGCATCCAACATCGGTTGGGGCCAGGAGAGCTTCATCGATGAACTCGCGCACCTGGCAGGAAAGGACCCTCTTCAGGCAAGACTCGATATACTTGAAGACGATCGGTTCATCAAAGTGCTGAAGACGCTTGAGGAAAAAACGAACTACGATCAAAAGCTTCCCGCGGGAAGTGGTCGGGGCATCGGCATCATCAGTTCCTTCGGGTCTATTGTTGGCTGCTGCATTACAGTATCAAAGGAAGGCAATGGTGTAAAGATCAACAGTGTGGTTTCTGTTGTTGACTGTGGCATGTATGTAAACGCGGACACGGTAAAGGCGCAAACGGAAGGGAATATTATCATGGGCATCACGGCCGCCATTAAACCCGGGATTCTTTTCAAGAATGGCGTGTGCAGCCAAAGCAATTTTAACAATTATCCGATCCTCCGAATTAATGAAACACCGCGAATCAGCGTCTTCATTATGGAGAACAGCGAAGCACCTGGCGGTGTTGGAGAGGCAGGGTTACCGCCCGTAGCGCCAGCGTTGGGGAATGCCATATTTGCTGCCACGGGGATTCGTAAACGGAATCTTCCCATCGACATCACGAACCTCGCCCTGTAATACAGGATGCCAAAAAACGTGGACAGATAACACCGCCTAACGGGAATTCGTTGATGGCAGATGCCGCCGGTATGATCTTCAGTATTTTTTTCGGGAGGTAATGATGCTATCAACCAATTGGATTATTGTCTCAGAAATGTCATGTACCAATTCCATTCCCAGGTTTTACCATCGTCTGCTGAAAAAGCCTGGCTCCAAACGGGTATCTGTGGATTGGTAACATCCCATTTGAATTGGACTAGTATTTCTTTGTTATTGAACACATCCCGGGTAAAAAATTTACCCATGCCATTTTCGAAGGATCCACTTACCGGCTTCTCCAGCGCTGCCGAATTTGTGTCCGCCCAATAGATATTCCATAGTTTTGTCTGGGGACTAAATAACCTTAAGGACATTCCTTCAAAAGGCATTCCGTCAACCGTTGTGACAAAATCGTCGATATTGCCGAGGCCATGCAATATCTTCCGCATCGTTCCGGTGGCTTGAAATTCCAACCATTCATTTGAACCGGCGAGTCTGGATTTAAGTTTTTTGTTTTCGATCTGCCAGGATCCAACTAAAAAATCAAAATCATCTTTGGAAGATACCGTAGATGCCGTCATGTGGAGCTTGTGGGAAATGGACAATTTCGTAGGCACTTGAAAAAAAGTGTCGCGCAAGATAGCATAAAAGAGTGACAGAGTGGTATTCCCGCCCAGCGCTGTTTCCCAACAAGCTGAAAGAGTTTAGTAGGTTATTGGTTACATTTTGTAACGGGTGGCAGGTTCGAATGGCAGCTGCTCAAAACCCCGTGAACTTACGCTGCAATAATAGACCATAGCGTCTTCAGTTCGAACCAACGACTATGCACTTGATCTGACCAAATTTGTCGGCGTTTTCAATAGTTTGTTTTACATCATTTTTCCAATAAGCCGGATGCCAGTCCTCATAGCCTCCCACGTGTACATCTGTTCCCTGCACAGAAATGCAAAGCGCATTTGAGTACGTGGCTTCGTTTGCAAGGATTGTGGCTTCACCATCTTTCCAATATGAGGCTTGTTGATTAATTACGCCTGATACATATGCATGCTCGTCGGTGACGAACATCGACCAGGCCGTGGCCATTACACTTCCGTCGGTGAGGTCGACACGTCGTCCGTTTTTCCAATAGCACGCCATGCCATTTGGAAAATCTGGGCCATAAAGATACCCGGCCATATAGATATCATTTTGATGAACGAAGACGGACATTGCGTTGGATATCTCGCTTTCCCTGAAGATCAATTGGCCGTTTTTCCAGCATTGTGCGTGTTGATTTTGATCAACGCCAATGGAAGAACCAGAGATGTACATGTCGTTTCCAAGAAGGGCCAGGCCTGTTGGGCCAATGTTTAAGGCCGTGTCGACAATTGGTTGCGAGGTGCCGTCTTTATGAAACACCCAGTGTGTTGCAAAATCGACCCCGCGCCACACACCAAACAAATTGTTATTACGCGAAGCAACCAACGTGGTGCTCCCTGGAGATCCGGTGATGGCAGTCTCTGTACCGTCTCGCCAGTACAATGTCTGGGAAGGTGAGCCCAGGCCAAATTTCCAACCTCCGATCAAAACCGACGATCCATCAACATAAAGCGAGTTGACCCCCGAAGACAGGCTGTCTTTCGGCAACTTTGTATAAATGCCATCTTTCCAATAGCTCGCCACCATATTCAGGTCTGCTTGGCCCACGTACCCTGCAAGATGAACCGTATCATCGAAAGCCGGTTCGACATCGTTGCTACAGCCAGAAAAACAAAGTGCAATCACAACAAGAAAGCAATATTTCATATCTGTAGAACTGTCTTTCTTGAAAAAGATACCTGGCAACTGAATAAATATTTTTCATTTGAGAGATCTCCGCCGGGGCAGTGTAATATCAGGACAGCCGCGATGACATTAGGAGAAATGGCAATCAGAGATCTTATTCGCTCTTCAGGACCTCCGCCGGATTACTCCTCGCCGCCTTCATCGTCTGCGATCCGATCATTATGAATGCGATCAGCAAAACAGCCAGCAAGCCAACGAACAGCTCGGCGATTTGCACCGGTGTATGATAGGGGAAATTCGTGAGTACGAAGTTTTCAAAGAAGAAGTAGGTTACAGGCATGGCAATGAGCGCGGATATCGACAGGAGCGATAGAAAACCGCGGCTCAGTAAGTATATAAGGTTGCCGGAACTGGCGCCCATCACCTTTCGGATGCTGATCTCTTTAAGTCTTGTCTCGGTTGTGAATACCACCATTCCGAACAATCCCATCGATGCGATAGAAATGGCGAGGAATGAAAGGAAGCCAATGATCTTGATCATGGCGGAAAATTCGCTATACGCATCTTCTATGGCTTCGAAATAGAATTCAGCCTGAAATGGATGAACGCGATCGATCTTCTTCCAGGTGGACTCGATCTTGGCCACGGTCGCCGGCATGTCAGTGCTTTGTATTTTGGCGTTAATGACTGCCCTGTCTTCCGGTGTCCAGAACAAGAATGCTACCGGCCCGATGAGGTTCTCGACCTTGCCATAGTGAAAGTCTTTCATTACGCCAACAATGGTCATCTTCCGTCCATCCAATGTGATCTCTTCTCCGATTGCTTTCCCCGGGTGGTCGGTACCTAAGTTGAACCGCTTTAAAACCTGCTCGTTAACGATCGCCTCGCTGACGGCTTTAGCTGTAGTGGGTCGTGCAATAAAATTTCCGCCGGCAGCGAGCGTATACCCATGCAGTGGCACATAGTTTTCGTCGATGTGGTTGGTCAGGACCAAGGCAGAGTCGCGTGAATCTTTATATTTCATATAGCCACCCCAGGCATTGCCCACGCTGGTGACAATCAGCGACCGCGACAATGCGGCAACTTCCGGCATCTCGCCAAGTTCCTTGAGAAATGCATCGGGTTTATTTCCCTGCATATTAATGTTCAGGATATTTTCGGTGTTGAATCCCAGGTCGAATGCAAGTATGTTTTTATACTGTACATAGCCGACGGCGGTTGCCGTTATAAAGATCAGCGTGACCGTATATTGAATCACCACCAGGGCGCGCCTGAGTGTTACGTGTTTAAATGCTTTCACCGACGACACATTCCTGAGCGCATTGATCGCGCTGACTTTCGAAAAGAATATTGAAGGCATGAATCCGGCCACCACACCTACGGCGACCGAAAAGACGATAAAGGCCACAACCGTAGAGGGAGTGAGGTTGAGCTTCACCGTACGCTGCATCTCCGGAGCCAGGTTTATCAGTTGCGGTCGCAATACGAGAAATATAAAGTATGAAAGAAGAAGGGCAGCCAGGGAGATTATTATCGCTTCCGCCAGAAACTGTTGCCTTATCTGACTCTTTCCGGCGCCGATAGCTTTGCGAAGACCTACTTCCTTAAAGCGGCGCATGGCACGTGCTATCGAAAGATTGGTATAGTTGAAGCACGCAGAAAATATCACAACGAGAGCAAGTCCGCCAAGTATCCAAAGCACGACCGGAGACATGTGAGGACCCCGAGGGCCCATGGAGCGTTCGAGATTGTCTCCGACGACGATCTCATATAAAGGAAGAAGTTCGAGTTGGATGTTCGTGTTTTCTTCGGCGAGATTTTCCCCCCTTGTAATGACGTCGAGCTGCGCCTGGATTGAAGCCATGTCGGCATTTTCCGGCAGCAGGAGGTAGACGGCGTTCGAAAACATGGTTGTCCATGCCTCAAAACGTTTATCGTTTTTGTTGCTTAGTTCAAGCGTGGAGAACGATACCAGTGCTTCGAACTTGATGTGCGAGAAGAAGGGGACGTCCTTCATTATACCGGTCACCTGGTAATCGAGTGTATCGAATTTGATCGCCTTGCCGAGCGCAGATTCGTTGCCGAAAAGCTTTTTCGCTGCCGTCTCGGTGAGAACGATCGAGTAAGGATCTTTCAGCGCTGTGTCGGGATTGCCTTCCAGCATCGGAAATGTAAGTATCCTGAAGAGGGACGACTCTGCCCAGAAGCCCTTGATGGGAAGAATATTGTCTCCAACCTGCGCATCCTGTGAAAAGTCATCGCGCACAATAGCTACTTCTTCAATGCCGGTGACTTTCTCACGGATAAGTTTTCCAGTCTTTATTGATGTGGTTGCAAACTTGCGGCTTTGGTCACCCTTGAAAGTCGCCACGTTGGTGATGCGATAGATCCGCTTACCATTCTTGTTGTACTTGTCGTACGAACGCATGTCGAGCACGAACGCGATCAGCAGTAACCCGACAGACATGCTGATGGCAAGGCCAACAATATTGATGGACGAGAATAGCTTGTTGCGCAGTAAGTTGCGTCCCGATGTTTTAAGGTAGCTTCCGATCATGATCCAGTTGATAAAAAGGCTGATAAAGTTTGGTCTTCGTACCGTATAACTTCTGAAGAACTTGAAGGCGTCGATAATATAGATCAGCTTCGCGCGACGTGGCCCAACGGAACGTACATTCCGTTCGAAGTATTCATTGAGGTCACCGGTAAGATCTTCTGCGAGCCCGGGCTTACAATACCACTCTACAAATCGCTGTGCCCAGGAGGGCGGATGGTGTTGTCGTTGCTCGTTCATGCTACACTTTTTTCCAGGCAAGCGTCGGTATCCTGTCCCACAGATGATCGCGCATAGATTTGGCGCGGACCAATGCTGCCTTTCCCGGTATAGTGAGTTGATAGAATCTTTTGCGTTTACCGCCACGGGTCTTTGTTGCCTCACCCAGCTGACTTTTCACAAGTCCCTTTTCTTCGAGGCGGCTGAGCACGGCATGCACCACGCCAAGTTTTACTGACCGGTCCGTTTGATTCGAGAGTTCGTCGCATATGGCCACGCTGTATGCTTCGTCCATCAATGCAGCGACGGTGAGCAGTACCAGTTCTTCGAATTCTCCGAGGTTTGTACCCTTCATCTACAGTGTTAATTACGTAAATGTATGTAAAACGGCCATATTATACATACAAAAGGTGATTAAATTAATGATAGCTGAGCGGAAGGATGCCCGCGTACACAAATGCCAATATAGGAACGAAAGAAATTTCGGAAGTTGGTGATTGGCCGCATTAGTTTATTCCTAATGCCAGTACTGGTTCACTTTGTGTCCGGCATGATTTGCAGCAGAACATTTCTTTTTTAGACGGAGGCGACTGTAGACGGAGGCAACGAGATGTTGAATTTTTTTGGCGATTTACGCTAAGTGCTGGAAATGATAATAGTGGAATTCTCTGATCCTGCGCAGAATCATGTTTTTAGTTGAGAGCGCTTAATTTTACCGATGAGATAATGAATGACCAGGGCGAGTATTGTCCAGTAGAGTGCAAATCCAATAACCAAAAAAGGAGGTGGCGGATCCGGCAAATTCATAAGCGGAAGCACAGGACCTGCCAAAACAATTTTGATAGGGTATAATATTGTGGCGACGGTACTTTTCCATCCGGTTAGTGAGTCCGTTCCCATGAAAGACTCTCCGCTTTCAGGAATGAGTCGGACTGCTGATCGAAAAACTACGTTGTAAATGAAAAGAAAGGCAAACCCCGAAATGAGGAAGAGGGAAACGAATCGTTTTCTTGACGTTTTCATGACCTTAATGTTTAGTGATCAGGCAAAACCACGTTGAATAATCAAAGTAAATAAAAGTACTTTGTATTTCAAAGTAACTGGACGAATAATTTGCCTGGATTGGCTCAAAGTTGATCCCAGGTAGGCATAAAGTGTGAAGACGCTAATTTCAATTCAAGCAATTTTTACCATAACTTAAAGTACATGCATTCCGCAGCTAATGCGGTGGGTTGACGACTGGCAATTCCAGGTAGCTCGGATTGACTTTAGTATAATAGATCTTCTGAGTCACTTTCTGATAATCCTCTGGAGTTGCCTTATCGATGCCGATGAACACTTGAGGATTCATGTCGAAGAGCGGAAACCAGGAACTTTGAACATGAATCATTATTCGATGACCCTTTTTGAAGCAGTGGCTTTTTGATGACAAATCAATGTTGTATTCGGTTACCTGATTGGCTTGCACAGGTTCGGGCTTCTCAAGACTATGCCGGTATTTGGCTCTGATCACTTCATCGGCTAATAGCATTTGAAAGCCGTCCATATCAAACTTGGTTTTTTCTGCCGCCTGATCATAATCAGTGGGATATGCATCAATTAACTTGACAACCCAATCGCAATCTGTACCCGTTGTCGCGGCAAAGAGCTTCATTTTTATATTTCCTGAAATATCCAGGTCGCCGGATAACGGTTCGGAAACCCAGGCCAGAACGTCTTTCCGGTTCGCAAATGATGCTTGATTGTCCGCTTTCCAGCCTAGACTGCCCCCTTGCCAAAAGTCGGGAATCGTTCCCTCCATATAAGGAACCGGGTTCTTCGGATCAGAAACATAACTGCTATGACCATCATCGGCTGTTGGTTTATCGAGTGACAGTTTGGAATCCGTGCCTAAGTACCACCTGACCGGATTCATTTTTTCAGTCGGCGGCCAGCGTTGAAAGGTCTCCCATATGTTCTTGCCTGTTTTGAAAACCTTAGCCTCCGGTAAGTTGAAATTGCCTTCACCTTTCAAATGATACTTGAACCAGGGTGCTTGTACTTCGTTCAGATAATAGGTTGAAACCGACCCCCCAAGGTCAATTTGCTTATAATAGTCATCGGGATCTTCCCAGCCTGCATGATACCATGGCCCTGCCACGAGGTAGTTCAGGTTTAGGGAGTCATTCTTTTCGAGTTGTTGGTAAATTTTCAGGGAGCCGTAAAGATCCTGATCATCCCACCAGCCCACCACATTCAATGTAGGCACCGTTGTATGTTTCAGATAATTTGTAATCGATCTGCTTTGCCAGAATTCATCATAGTCAAGATGGTTCATAAAATCGTTCCAGAAGGGATTACTTTGGTTGAGGACATCCTTACTGTTTATCCTGGCCAGGCAACCCTGTTTCAAAAACCACTGATAGGCATCATTGTTTTCAAACTTAAACCCACGTTGGTCCTTTTCGATAACGGCAAATCCGAAACTTGGACTTAAGCGAAAGGCACCATTGTGAAAGAAATCATCTCCTCGATAAAGATCGGCAGGAGTACCCTGAAGGTTTACGGCCGCAAGGGATGGATGCGGATTTATTAATGCCGCAGCGGCAAGCCATGAGTTATAAGAGTTCCCTGTCATGCCAATCCTGCCGTTGTTGTTTGTATTGTCGATCAGCCAGCCCATCGTATCAAATGCATCGGTACTCTCGTTTGTTCTTGCCTCACCCTGCATCGGGCGGAGAAGCGAATAGGTGCCTTCAGAGCGATACTTGCCCCGCATGTCCTGAAAGACAAAGATGTACTTATCCTTGGCTAATGCTTTGTAGGCATCATTCAGACGATAGTCGCCATAGCTAAAGTTTCCGGTTCTTACGCCATAAGGCGTCCGTGTAAAGATGAGAGGCAGTTTTTCCTTTTGACCTTCAGGTGAATAGATTTCGGTATAAAGCCGAATTCCATCACGCATCGCGAGCATTGTATCGATCCTGACATACCCTTTGACCTGCGCAAAAGCATGGGCACCTGAAAGGAGGAAAACAATTGCAAATTGTCTGAGCTTCATTTTTGGATTTAATGAAAGAAAGATCTGAAAAAAGTTCACGCTTTGAATGACTTCTCAATTCTTATTCATCGTGTCTACCCACCCCGGCTTGCCGCTCATTCTCATCTGTGAAACCTGTCCGTCACCGGAAATGAACTCGACTTGAAGCCAATCATCACCAAGAAAATGATTCTTCTCAATGGGCTTGAGCCTGAAAGTGCGGCCGGTAAAATCGTAGAGAAAGAGAACATTGTCTTTCACAAAAACCTTGAATCTCCCATATTCGCCTTCGTAAGTTTTGAGAAGTGTTGTGTCGATCGTGACATCATCGTAATCAGTGGCCTTAAGCGCATCGATAAGCCATTTTGCTCGATGTTTTTCAATTTCAGTTTTTGCCGTTGAGAGCCGGGCATGGAGTATAAGGTCCTGCGCTTTCACAAGGGCCTTCTCTTCAGAAACCGGAATATCAGGAATTACACCCGTTCCTTCCCAATCGGTTTTGGTAATGTGGTTGATAGATCTTGCAAATGGAATGTCGACCACGAAGTTCTGACCTACACTCACAGGACCGGTGGGATGTGCTCCTCCGCCCGTAGAATCGCCCACAATTACAGCACGTTTGTTCACTTGCATGGCATACGTAAAATCTTCTGCAGCCGAAAAAGTTTGCTTGCTGGTGAGGATGTATACCGGCATCGATAATTTCATACTTTCAGCGTCTGCTGGTTCGGCCCAAAACTCCATGGTCTTGTCCACCCTTCGGTCGTAAATATCATTGAGCCGCGTCCGCGTCGACACAAAGTAGCTATAAACGTGTTTTACCATATGAGGGCTGCCGCCACCGTTCTTCCGAAGATCGATGATGATGGCATCCGTATTGGAAAGAAACGCCAACGCTGCACCGATAGTAGCCTTCGCTTCCTGTATCATGCCGCTGAAGCCGGAGAACTGAACATAACCAATGTTGCCATTCAGTATCTCGGCCTTCTTGAAGCCAAAATTTTCAGCTCTTTCACTTCGAAGGGCCATGCTGTCTACACCTACTGGTTTCGGTAGGCTTGGCTGTGAAAGCATTCGCGCAAAGTCTGGGTCATAGTTTACACGCAAGTGACCATCGTGGTGTACGCTTTGCATATCCTGCTCTAGCCTGCCCGCAAGCTCTTTCGGGTCTCCGATTGACTTATACGCTCCTTTCTTTAGTTGGCTTTTCAGATGATTCCCCATGAGTTTCGATTTCTCCGGAAAAATGTATGTCCTGAACAATGCCCGGTCAATGCTGTCAACAAGGGCTTTAACATTTACAGATCCCTGGGGAGGTTGTGTCGCAACTTGAGCAAGGCAACTGAAGGAGAAACCGAATAGCAGGAAGAGGGTTCTCATCACGATAGTTGATAGTTTATATAGCCAGGTATTGAGATGATTTGACAATGTGTGTGCCACAGTATCAAACGCAGTCTGGTGTGAAAATAGGCACAAAAGATTTTTAGAACGACCGGTGATGGGACCGCACCGTTCACAACCGGGCGAACGCTCTCACCCCGGTCAGCTGGCAGTCCGAGAGACTATCGAACCCTTTTCAGGGCGAACTTTCGCTGTGCTCCGGCAATAATACATTGCTCGTGAATTGTTTGCTCGGACTAATCGTCATGCCGAAAGAGAAGACTGTACTATTCCATCCTCAGACACTTTGCTGGCAACCCAAAAGTCTGCGACTGCTCTGCTTATATGGAAGTTGTAATTCTCTTAGTCAGTGTGGGCGGTACACCTTGGTTGAGTATTTCCAATGTTTGGCTGTCAACCATGACGTAATAGTTACTGTCATTGTACCTTTGATTTTCTTTACTGGACGACCGAAGATAGATGGCGGTCGGTCATCACGTAGTCATAAATATCCTGGGAGGTTACTTTACAGGATAGAGTATGTTGCCATTAATGCGCTGAGGTTCACTGTTGATGTCGGCCGTTTGCCACATCGAAATAGTTTTCTTGTTCTATCGAAGTATAAGTCTAGTGCTTCAGATACTTTTTTTGTTTTGGTCCGACATAGTATCTTTAAATACGTTGTCGTTTCTTATTTTGCACCGTTATGGAATATTGGCGTATTGCAGCATTCATAGTAATGATTTACGTTGGTGGCAGGGGTATTTTTGCTTCCTTTAACAGGATGCCATTTCAGTTCATGGTCTTCGGAGGTGGAGATATTGTTGGAAAGTGGCTATTTGGAAAGTATTTTGAGCGAATAGGAAACATGCTTTTAGGCGTGTTGTTTTTGGTATTAGGTGTGGTTCTGCTGCTTATGGAATTTGAGTTAGTATAGGTAGTCGATTCTGCTGACTCCTTGCCAGTTATGTATACGTTGTAATGGCGGCTTTCAACTTCTGGAAAGTCTGGACTTAGTTTTTCTTCCTCACCATCTTGAGCAATTTCATCACTCTACGTGGGCATCTTTCTATGCGCAGGAATGTTGTTTGGGCTCACTCGTTCATGTAGTTTGTACCATACGACAGTTGCCATCCAGTATCCCGTTTTCGAATGACGTTGGTTTAATCTTCATCCGTACTCCGTTCTCGTAGTAGACTGGAATGTCAATGGTACGATTGCGATTAGCTTTGGCTGTGATTCGGATATTGACGTAGGTGGTTGGCTTATCTTGTGATGGCTATCGATACATGGATACACTCGAAAGTGTGTTGTGCCGTTTGAAATCGTCATTGTGTAGGGTAATAACTTGGGATTAGGATAAGGATTTTATCCTACCTTTTTACCCCTCTATTACGCCAGAACGGGTTTTGACCCCGTTTTTTGATGCCTAGGCGCGTCATGGTAGACCTGACGGACAGATTATCGAACCCTTTAAAAGAGTTGTATACTGTAAGTCAGCAAGTTATGGTGTCAACTCTGACTTAAAACGGGTTCGATCAGCTTCCCGCTAGGTGGTCCGTCACATTCTATCAGCCATACACCGAAACAATACCCTGAGGATCTCATTCGTTTTGACTTCATTAACTTCACCCAAGTTTGTCGGGGATAAGTATAATATGTCTTACCTAAATCAATGCATCTTGCCATTGTTCTGTGTTTTGCTGCTGAAATTTAGCATCACATGCGGACAGCAGACCGGACCCATCGCAATCGTAAATGTTGAGTATAATCAGCCTGACACCGGATTCGAAATTTTAAATATGGAGTCGAAGGATGTTGTCATTGTCAGCGAGAATGCTCACAACCGGATCGACATGCCGCGAACAACTCTCAAGTTACTTCAACATCTTCACAAAGTGAACAATACGCGTGTACTTGTGATCGAGGCCGGGGCGAGTACGGCCTGGCTTATTAATAGATTTCTGAACAGCCTGGACACACTGCTACTACGTGACATCGCTCGTCACACCTTCTATTGGGGAGTCGAGCATAGTGAACTATGGCGAGAATTGGCAAGGTGGAATGAGCAACTAAGTGAAGATGAAAGCGTGAAAGTTGTCGGTGCGGACATCGAGATCAAACAGGAGTCGGTAGTGCTGGCATTAAATATTCTCATGCAACAGAAGGCCATTGCTGAATCAATGTCGGGTTTGAAAACATTTCGTGATGTTTTCAAAGAACGTTCGGCACATCGCAATCAGTTTGATGCCTTAAATGTAAATTATTATTACGACAAGGGTAGATGTAAGACTGCTGCGAATCAAACTCTCAAAGATATTACTGATCGGCCAGGTGAATATGAATCGGTCTTCAGCTCCGAGCTGCCTTTCGTAACTACAATGCTCCGGGATCTTTTATCTCAATACAATTACGACTACAACGATCGAAAATTTATCTGGAGAGATAAGGTCATCTACCAAAGGCTGTTAGATATTCACGCTTCGGGTGTGACTAAGTTTGTATATGTTGTTGGAGAGAAACATACTTATAAAGGTTCTTCTTCTCACAGGCTTGGACACGAAGAAACGTCTCCATTAAATGGAAAAGTTGTACTAATAAAAAGCACTGGAAGAAAGTCAAATGGCACATTTCAAGAAGCGGGGGAACTCACCAAGTTATCGCTTTTGTTCCCTGAAAAATTCTGCATGGGCTGTCATATCATCATTCACAATGATAGTTCCAGCAAGCTGTTAACACCATTGTACGCTTTCAATAGAATCTTTTCTCAAATGCTGAACAACCATTTCATCGATCTCCCACATATTTTTATCGAGGTTGTTAATGTAAATCGGTAGTATCTCCTTCCAGCAGTACCAACTAAATCTGTCTTGAAACTCTTTTGTGGCGAGGAGAGTGTTTTCGAACTCATCAATATTTCTATAGTAATTGTAATACCGGTTGTTAACTGTATCCAAAGTTATACCATAATAGTCGTTGCACTCTGTTGTAAACCTGTTTTTACTAATAAACCGAATTGGAAAAGGAATCATGGTTTTTGTTTGCTTGTCAGGTAAGCTCCAGTTCATCGAACCTGAATCCTCTCTTTGCCCAATGAAAATTAACGGATTGTGTCTATAGTCTGAAGTCGGGATCTCAAAACGAATAGTCTTTCCTGTTGCTATCTTAAGATCATTTCCATTTCGATCTGTCGCAGAAACGAATAACATTCCCTGGGTAACAAGTAGACTATCATTGCTAGTCGTTTGTAAATTTGATGCGAGATAGTCAATGATTTTAAAATGCTCTTTTATTTCAACAATCACGCTGTCGTAAACAGGATTGTTATTTTGATCAACAATTGACCCTTTAGGTATTAAAATTATGGTGCCTTCCTTTCCAACTATCGTATTTGCTTGAGATGTTAAAATTGAAAATGATTGTTTCTCAGATCCAATTTCAACTAAAACTTTTTTGAGCTGCTCAGGTACATTTCCAAAGTCCTTATCAACCTGATTTTTTTGGATGCAGGATTGAAAAATTATCAAAACGACTAAAAATGCAAATTTGATAATATGACTCATGTAAACAATCTGCTTTCCAACTAACGTTTGAATATACTTCGTGGCTCAACAGAAGCCGTCGCTTTCCAATTCCTGGTTAAACAATAGATCTTCACTCATTCCAACCAATGTGTGCATGTGGTGTATTTATTATTGGGCGTTCATGCTCTCTTTTTTACTATCCTTGCTAGTCCACCGCCGATTAGCCCCGCTAAAGCGCCGAATCCTATCATAAATACTACGATAATAATCCAAAACCCGGCAGTAAGGTCATAATTGTAATCTCCAGTATTAGCGTCAAGAAGAAGAGAAACCTTTAAGCCGATTGTGGAGTCGAAAAAACCGAGAATCATACCATAGATTACTCCTGTCTTTAAGTCCGTTGTTTTTGTCACGAGGAAACAAGTTGTCCCATAAATAAGAAACGAAACAAAAGATAAATTTGAATAATTAAAGTTCAACTGCCTTGAGGCGATCGATCCAAAAATGTCAAGTAAGCCAACTGCAACTAGTCCACCTAGAAGTATCCTATGTTCTTTTTTCATTCTATTACTTTTGTTTATCTATTATTTTCCGCATGACGCCTAACTATTCGCTACATCTTGTCGTAAATCTTATGAATGGGTAGATACATTGCTGATATCTTAGGCTTGTATCGTATGCTGATATTTTCTTTTTAATCTCTAACCATTCAACCTTCAACTTTACTACCGTTACAATATCTTGACTAACCAGACCAGTTTTTGAGAAAGAGAAAGGCATTCAATGAATTAACAAAACTCCTCTCAATATAATGAGCAATATCCTGAAAAGGAAAAATTGATCCGAAGTAGGCATAAAGTTGGGAAGATACCATTTTCGATTCAATCACTTTTGAGCTATAACTTAAAAGTATATGGCTCAAGAAATAATCACCCTCGAAGATTTGCAGAAATTCCGCCTGCAGTTATTGGAAGATTTAAGGGTACTGCTTCAGCAAACCCAATCATTCCCAAAAGTAATGGTTAAAAAGTTCAGAAGTAAGAAAGATGCTTGGCATCTCTCATGGAACATTACAAAACCTCCGTATCAAAAATTTAATACCCTATCAAAAGATCGGAGGTTTAATGTTCTATAAGTATCAATGTCACCGTGGTAGCAAACGTATGCCTGGCACAGTGAAAGGTAAGTTCCTTTGAAATGGCGCAAAGGTCTGCAAGTTCTTTATGGTAGCTGTTCATGCGTTGGTTGCTCATGATCGGTAGAAGCTTTCCTGAATCGCTGTTACAGGATGGCCGACATATTTATTAATGACAGAATTTGAAATTGGCAGCAACGGAATCTTTGAAGGTGTATTCGTTTTTGATCTGCAGGTAGAAATCCATTTCTCTCCATCTACACCGTTGACAACATTTGCATTGGTAAGTTTGGCAACGTCACAATAAGAAAGGCCGGTGTAGCAACTGAAAAGGAAAATATCTCTCACCTGCTCTAGTCGCTTGATTGCAATTTTCTGTTCAGCAATGCGCCACAGTTCTTCCTCATTGAGAAAAGTCTTATGCGTTTCACTTACTGACATTTTAAAACCTACAAAAGGACTTCTATCGATCCACTTTTTAGCGATGCATTGATTCGTAATTTTCTTAATCTTCTTCAAATAGTCCATCGCAGTATTGTGACAACAGTGCTTTACTGTCTTGAGGTAAATCTCAAAGCTTTTGATGAACTGGTAATCCAGCTTAGTTATTTCAATGTCAGTTTTAGCGTATTTATACTTTAGGAATTGCGCAACATACCCTTTGATGGTTTTATATTTTTGAAGTGTCCCGTAAGATAATCCCCGGCCTACGAGCTCCTGGAATTCTTTGTTATGATCTTCATAGATGTCCGGAAACATCCTCGGTTTCTCAACATCAAAACCTAGATAGCGCGCTTTTATTCTTTCACCGTCGAATTCAATTCCAGAGGAAATAAAATCCTGGAAGATCTCATAGATCTTTGACTCCACTCGCTGGAGATAATTGTTAAAGGATTTTACGTCTTCAGTTTTTCCGTTCAGCCGTCCTTTTTCGGGTATCCATTTCTGAGGATCACATTGTCGTTGAAGAGAAAATTCAGTGCGAGATCCATCGACCGTCATGCGCAGGTAAACCGTCGCTAAAGCTGACTGTTTGGGATTAGTCTTCCGAAGAACAAAACTTTGATTGAATGTGGTTTTCATATTCACCAGTTGGGTTAAAAATAGGGCTGGTGACTACTACTTATCAAGATATTCAATTGCTGTACAAGCTTGATAACCATTTGGTTGGACGAAATCTGGTGAATGTAAATTCGTTTTAGTTTACATTCACCTAATCGTTCACCCGTGGAATGACTAAAAGTGGATATTTTGGATGGGCTTGAAACACAAAAACCGCCAATCCATACGATTTAAGCGGTTTTGATTTCTTTTGAATCTGTTCTAGTGACCCCGGCAGGGATGCGCGTTTTTATTCACTGTCAATGCGTTGCGAGTCATTAGTCGAAGCTATTCGGAAACAGATTTCTTTTTTAATCTGACTTTTTCTTGAAGGTGTACTCTGCGCCGTAACGTTTATCCGTTTTGGAAACCATTTCATATCCACGCTCTGACATGTAGTTCAGCCAATCCTCAGGCGTGGTGAAGTACACCGTGCTGTCATTGCTATCGACCACAGTCTGAGTTTTCATATGAAAACCTGCGCCGGCTGCAGTCGGTGATTCGAGATCCTTAGTTGCTGTGTACTTCTTTCTTCCGGTTCGATCAGTGATTGAACTTATGGACATTTCGAAATAGTCGGACTCGACAACAGTTGTAGTATCGTGCCTAACGTCGCCATCGGCGATCATTGTCGAGATACGAACCTGCTCATTAGTCCCGGCCTGCTGACTGCAGCCGATTGATACCACTAGGTAACAGACAAGGAGTACTCTCATATACAGATTAACGGGTTGGTTTTACGTCAGGCTCTAATTGTTGCTTGCTTCCAGGAGGGTAAATTTTTTTTAGCTCTTCGAATTCCTTCGAGATTTGCTCCTTCTCACTCATACACTTGATAAGCTGCTTTTGTACATCGATGATTTCTTTGGTTAGGTATAACTCCTGAGGCTCTTGTACTTGTGGCGCGGAGTCTGTAAACATCAGATCGATCAGATTCTCATTAAAGACCTGCTTCCACTTGATGGCGATATCAAAGGATGGAATTGCGCCATTAGAATACTGGAGGATCGCCTGTCCGCTTACACCAAGCAGCCTGCCCAAAGAGGCCTTGCCACCCAGCGCTTTACTTTTATCCTTCAGAATATCAGACAGTTGTCTCACAAGCGTAAATTAACTTACGTTTTATCTAGTATATCGTAAGTTAATTTACGATACTTGCCTATCAATTAATATCAGTCACTCTTAACTACTATCAAATGCAAATAACGGAAAATCTCCGGAAGGATATCCTTTTTGCCCTTCCCGAATTGCCTGGAGAGCAAGTGCAGAAAATTGCCAAAACGTGTGATGTGTCGGAAGCGACGGTTTGGCGCTATTGGAAGAAGCTTCGAGACGGAGATAAACTGCAGGACAATGCAGTGATTGTTGCAATTGCAGAATTCGCATTGACCAGGAAGAAGGTAGCAGTTGCTCGTCGCCATAAGTTAGCATCAGTTGAGAAGCAATTGTCGTCAATAAAGTAGCCAACGGCGCGCCCATATCGCCGGAATAATCACGCGTGTAATCTCAAAACCGCATCAAACCTTACATCCAACCAAATTATGGACACACCTATCTCCGATGAAATGATCGTGCTCTACGGCAATCCTCATGATCCCATGATCATGGAGGCCGCCAGGAAGCTAGAGGAACAAGGCCGTTACGTTGAAGTTCACCACTCAATAAAACGATTCTGCCATCCTGTCGATAGTGATATGAAAGCTGAGGCTGAAGTACAGCAAGCTCATTACATTCTAACAGCGCTCTTATCAGGCGAGATTGACATTCCAACAACCAGTCAGTCCATTCATTCAGCCCATTGCGCAGTGAATGTGTTGGCTTGGGTGCTTAACAAGGATCGGCAAAATAGATTCTTTCGAAATACGCTAGACGAAATCGTCAGTGAAGCTCAGCGCCGGGGGTTCATCATAGCTAAACACGGATAACATGGAGAAGATAAGAGTTGTTCTAACCAACGGAACGCACCGTGATTTCGACCTGGAGCGCGTCTTTACAACCTCTGACATCAATTCACTACTCAACAATGTTCTCATTTTTATCAAGCTCCACGGAGAGAACAGGAACCACAAAATTCATTCGTGGTATCCGGTCAATGGAAACGAAGTATTTGATTCTAAACCCGCATGATCATGAACCTTGTATACAGCCTAATGAACAAAGCGCAGCTGAAACTGGCATTGTACGACAAGCAAAGACTCTATCATCAAATGGTAAAGGACAAGATAACCGGTTCAACAAAGGAACAGGTCGCCAAGGAGATCGAGGTTATCCTTACGCGGCTTTACGTTCAGGCAAAAAGTCCTACGTGATGCTAGCGATTTTATTCATTGCTCTAATAGCAGCGCTAATCTATTGCCTTATAAGCGGTCCGCCTGTCGATCCAAACGACGATGGATGGCCACTTTAACCACTGACACCTTTTTATGAGAGTAACTATCCCTGCTCGCACAGAGCACGAAGGAATATTTTCCATCGACGTAGAAATCTCTGATACTTGTCCTGTATGCGGCGGCCCTCGAGGCGTGCCGTATGACGCGCTCTCCTATGACGGCAGCAGGCGTCTGTATGTTCACTCCTGGAATAATCCCTGTGGCCATGTCGATTACTACTCAAAGGTCCGAGAAGAAGTTGCGGCGGTCTGGAGCGCTAAACAACGGTCATGCCAGTAGACTACAGCGAATATCATCCTAAGTGGACGCTCATCGTGCGGCTGATCAGGCGGCGTGCCGGCAACCGCTGCGAGGGATCTGAAAAGTTTCCCGACTGTCGCGCTGAGAACGGATCAGTATACATCGGTGAAGTCATTAGGCCCAAATTTTCCGGAAGGAATCAGTTATCCATTTTCTCTAATGATCCGACCGGGTTCGCGGGTAACGATAGCAACCTCAATCCAGGCACCTTAGTACAGCTGGGCTGCGCGCACGTGGATGGAGACATCAACAATAACCGATTTTGGAATCTCAAGTATTGGTGCCGGCGCTGTCATTTGTCTCACGATCGCGGCGATAACCTTATGCGAATGAAGTACGGTAAGAAGTTCTCCCGCCGTCATCAGTTGCGTCTATTCTCCATTTTAAATCACTTTAACAACTTACCTATGCAAACGTCTATTGTAGACAAGCTAAATGAAATTTCAGATGAAGAAAGAGTGATGAAGATCAGACTGATCAATCAGCACATTGAAGACATCGACCGACAGATTGTGACCCTTGATTCGATTCGTAAAGATTCGATCCATGGGCTAACTCTGTCAGGTCCGAAGCTCGACCCGGTAAATTTCTACCTGGGCCAGGAAGGCTCATTGTTAATAGCAGCTACCATGCTGCGATATCTTAATCGTAGGCGATCAGAGTTATTCAGACAAGGCCAGCTGATCATGGAAAGAAAGGCAGTGACAGAAGCGACAGCGCAGTAAACACTCTTACCATCCAATTTTTTTAACCTAACCACTATGTCCTACATTTCAACAACTACAATAGAGGCGATTCGCGAGTTACCCGTTGACAGTATAGTCGAGCTTTTCGTGCCTCTAAAGAA
>DATHKA010000587.1:0-6774 GCA_035489615.1 Chryseolinea sp. | reverse complement strand
GTACGCGACGCATGGCCAAACGGAATGTGATCGTCCGCAAACTGCCGGCTGTTGAGGGTCTTGGAAGTTGTACCCTCATCGCGAGCGATAAGACCGGCACGCTCACGATGGATCAGCAGTCCGTCCAAAAGCTATACCTGCCTGACGGTACCTCCTACAACGTGACCGGTATTGGCTACACAGGTGAAGGCGTCATCAACGACAGCCAAAACAACCAGGCATCGCTCAACGACACGCTCGAAAAATTCCTCGTCGCCAGCATCCTGGCCAACGAGGGCATTCTTCGGAAGACAGAGCAGGGCTGGGAACACAGTGGTGATTCCGTCGACGTGGCCATCCGCGCGCTGGCCTACAAATTCGGCAAAGATCCCACCTTCTTTAAAGAAAAGGGCGAAGTGCTGGAGATAATCCCTTACGAATCGGAACAAAAGTTTTCGGCAGTGTTCTACAAGCACGAAGGTAAGACATGCTACGCCATGAAGGGTGCCGTTGAAGTGGTTGAGAACCTGCTCAAGCCAGATCAGCGCGAACCTGTAAAAAGCATTTCGGAACAGATGGCCGCTGACGGCTTCCGCGTATTGGCTATGGCAGGCGCAACCGTTCAAGATACTTCGCGCGACCAAATTCCACCGCTGGAATTGCTGGGGCTGATCGGTATGATCGACCCCCTGCGTGAAGAGGCGAAAGAGGCCGTGATTAAATGCCAGCAAGCGGGTATCCGGGTCGTCATGGTAACGGGTGACCATCCTTCAACCGCCTTGGCGATTGGGAAAGCACTCGGCATTGTGTCGAATCGCGAGGAAGTGATCACCGGTACCGAACTGGCCGCGTTCGACAACAGCGAGCCGAAACAGATGGCGGAAAAGATCCGCGACAAAAAAGTATTTGCCCGCGTCGCCCCCTTGCAGAAACAACGAATCGTTGAGGCTTTTAAATCGCTCGGACATTTTGTGGCAGTTACCGGGGATGGCGCGAACGACGCACCCGCGCTCAAGTCGGCGCATATCGGTGTGGCTATGGGCGGAGGTACCGACCTGGCCAAAGAGGCATCCTCCATTATCATCACGGACAACAACTTTGCGTCCATCACGGCGGGTGTCGAAGAAGGACGCATCACGTTCAGCAACCTGCGAAAAGTCATCTATCTTTTGATTTCGACCGGTGCTGCCGAACTGGCCATTGTCGCGCTGGCTATCATCTTCAACCTTCCCCTCCCGTTCATCGCCGTACAATTGCTGTGGCTTAACCTCGTTACCAACGGCATCCAGGATATCGCCCTTTCCTTTGAAAAAGGTCACGGTGCGGTCATGCAGGATCCTCCGCGCAAGCCAGACGAAAGCATCTTCGACAAACTAATGAACGCGCAAATGATCGTGTCAGGGTTGGTGATGGCGGGTGTATTATTCGGAGCGTGGCTTTTCTTGCTGGAAAGCCCTGCCTACAACGAGCGACATGCACGCTCAATCGTGATGATGCTGATGGTCTTCCTGCAAAACTTCCACGCGCTTAACTGCCGCTCCGAAACGGAAAGTCTCTTCAAGCTGCCACTCAGCAACAATTACACGTTGATTGTTGGGCTGATCGTGGCACAATCGGTACACATTTCCGCGGCCTACATTCCAGGACTCAATGAAACCTTGCAGCTCGAACCGATTACGATGCGCGAATGGCTCATTCTGCTTCCCGCTGCCCTTTCGATTCTTGTTGTTATGGAAGTCTTTAAATTATCATGGAGAAAATTGACAATTAAGAATTGACAATTGACAATTATTTCAGCGTCTTCGCCGTTTGTTTAAAGCTCATGATATTTGACGTGATGCCCACGCTTAACTGCGTCAGTGGATCGTTTACGAAGTAAATGTTGTAATAATCCTGCCCCTGATAAAAGCGCAGAAAGAACGCGATCTCATCAAACCACTTGGGGTAATATTTATAAGAGATGTCCAGAACAAAACGCTTATAAAAATCGAACTGGCTCGTGCCATTCATGTTTCCGAAAATCCAACCACTCTTCACCTCAAGGCTCGAACGCTGTAACCATCGATTCACTTTATCATTCTCGCGCTTTCTGAATGGCCCCACCAGACCAACCTTGCCGTACAGCCTGAAATAGCCGTACAAGTCATCGAGTTCCTCGGCCGACCACTTTGGCGGGTGAAACTCCATCCAGGCTTTCACTTCGCGAATTGAAAAGAAATTTTTGTCGAACTCCCTGATCTGATAAGCTGACAATCCCAGCTCCAGAAAATTAGTAGAGAAGTTGCCGTCTTCCGTGTTCACTTCGCGCGTTGAATCAGACACGTAAAATGAGCCATCCTGACCGTTGCTGTGATGCGCCAGCGAGGCAAAGAATACGGCGTTGTTATAAAAGATCTTGCGCAGAAAACTCTTCTCCCAAAAATTGATTTCCTTGTAGTAGGTGAGGTAAACCTTGTAGCTCGGATTCCTGATGGGCTGTGACTTCTTGTCCAGCATGCGAATCATCACTTGCGGATTGATCATGAATGCCCACTTCCGTTCCTTCCCGGTAAAGAAGTAACTGGGCGATAAATTGCCTTCGAAGATGAGCGGCTCGAGGTTGCCAATTCCACTGCCAAAAGTGATGTAGCTTTGCTCACGGTTGGCATTGACAAGTGTGAGAAATTTCTTTCTCTCTGACGACAAGTTTGCGGTATCCTTCGGTTGGGCACGCAACTGGCTACAGGCACTGACCAGTATGAACATGAGCGCGGTAAGCCCGCGTGAAAAGGTCATAATTGAGTTCGATAAGAGGCGATATGCCGCAAGCATCTCAAACATTGAGCCCAACCCTGACCTTACCCGCCAGCGACGATATTCCTCAGGCCATCAGGCTTTGAACATGGGCAGCAGACATTGCAGCAACGGTTTGTAGCTCCCTTCAAGGGAATGCAGCATATACCCTTCAAATCCGATCGAGCGGTAATCCCGACTATCCTGACGCTTACCCATGAAGGATTTTCCACACTTTATGTGGCTTACAAGGACAATGACCCGGTGTAATTGGACCTCTCCCTCCAGCCCCTGACAGAGGCCTACAATTGTCAATTCTCGATCGTTAATTCAATTATTCTTCCCAACCCTTGATTCCTAGCTACAAAAACATCAACATCGCCCCCAAATTTCATACACCATGCGACAGAGATTACTCGCTGAAGGTGCGAACGAACTTTCGTACGAGATCCGGGAGATCGTGAAGAAGGCCGAGCAACTCAAGAAGCTCGGCATGCGCATTTCATGGGAAAATATTGGAGACCCGATCCAGAAGAACCACAAGCTTCCGCAGTGGATCAAGGACATCATCGCCGACCTCGTAAAGAGCGACGACGTGTACAGCTATTGCCCCTCGAAAGGCATGCTGGAGACGCGTGAGTTCCTTGCCGCGCAAACCAATGCATACGGTGGCGTACAGATTTCGCCCGAGGACATCTGCTTCTTCAACGGACTGGGTGATGCCATCTCGAAAGCCTATCAGTTTCTCGCGCATACCGCAAGGGTGATCGGTCCGTCGCCTGCTTACTCGACACACTCAAGCGCTGAAGCAGCGCACGCCGGCCATGAGCCCCTCACCTATCGTCTTGATCCGGACAATCACTGGTATCCCGATCTCGACGACCTTTACAACAAGGTCAAGTACAACCCGAACGTTGTGGGCATCCTGATCATCAACCCGGATAACCCTACGGGTATGGTGTACCCGCTTGAGACGCTGCGACGGATCGTAGCAATCGCCAGGGAATTCAATTTATTTATCATCGCAGACGAAATCTATATCAACATTACCTACAACGGCGCTCGGGCATATTCTCTCGCCGAGATCATTGGTGATGTTCCCGCCATCTCCATGAAAGGCATCTCGAAAGAGTTGCCCTGGCCAGGTTCACGCTGTGGATGGATGGAGTACTACAACCGAGACAGGGATCCGGATTTCGATCGTTTCTGCAACGTGCTCGACAATGCCAAGATGATCGAAGTGTGCTCAACGAAACTTCCCCAGCTGGCAATCCCCCGGATTTTCGGCGACGCGCGCTTCAAAACGTATCGCGAGATGACGAACGAGAACATTGGCCGGCGCGCACGCATCATTGCTGACATCCTGCACACCGTTCCTCAGCTCACCTTCAACGAGACTTATGGCGCCTTCTACAACACTATAATTTTTCGCGAAGGCACGCTGAAGCCTCATCAAAAAATGAAAATCGACAACGAAGAAGCGCGCCGCTTCGTAGAAAGCTGGACAAGTCAACTGATTCCGCTCGACAAGCGTTTCGTGTACTATCTGCTGGGTGCGAAGGGTGTGTGCGTTGTGCCCATCTCTTCGTTCTGTTCCGAGCTGCAGGGCTTTCGCGTTACGCTACTGGAGGAAAAAGAGGAAGTTCTCGTTCAGACTTTCACGGCGATCCGGGATGGAATTGTGGAATACCTCAACAGTTAGTATTTAGTCTTGAGTCGTTAGTCATGAGTACCTGGTTATTAGTACAAACAGTCGTTAGTCAGAATGGGCTAATCTAAAGGAATAATAACAACTCAGGACGAAATACTCCCGCAGTCGTCTACCTAACATTTGTTACTATTATTTTTAGTAAATATTTTCTGACAATCTCTTGATCCCTAGGTGATAATTCTAGAAAATTGTAACCGCACAAAATAATATGTCGAGCAGCAACCAAATAACCAAATACGAACTGATGACCGGTAGGCTCATCTCTTCGTTGCTGTCGCTTGTGCTAGTCGTCGTGATTCGGAAACCGAAGGGGGCGATGGTGTAAACTATTGA
Source organism: Chryseolinea sp. (assembly GCA_035489615.1). Lineage (GTDB taxonomy): Bacteria > Bacteroidota > Bacteroidia > Cytophagales > Cyclobacteriaceae > Chryseolinea. The sequence continues at coordinate 1,979 of DATHKA010000587.1, read as the reverse complement.
TGATGAAAAATTCAAACCGCCCCGACAAAATCGGGGCGGTTTTGTTTTATACAGACAAAGCAAACTAACAATTGTTATATGTACTACTCCAAGGACACGATTCTCTTCCTGAACGGCAAGTTCATTAAGGCAATCGATGCTCATTCGGATTTATACAGCCAGACACTGCACTACGGCTTTGGAGCCTTCGAAGGAATCCGGGCCTATGACACTCAGAACGGCGTAAAGATCTTCAAGGCACGCGAGCACTTTGACCGACTCAAGAACAGCTGTGCATTGGTCGGCATTCCATTCAATTACGAAACGGAAGAACTGACACAGATCGCGTACCAGCTTCTTCGCAAGAATGATCTTTCTGATGCATACATCCGTCCGCTCGTGTATTGCGGCCCGCAGATGAGTCTGGTGCGAGCTCAGGATGTATTCCTGATGATGTGCGCGTGGGAATGGGACAAGTACCATGGCGACGGCCTGTTGAAACTCTGTATCTCGTCATATCAACGGCCTAATCCCCAATCGACGAAGATTGAGTCGAAGGTAACGGGTCACTACGTAAACTCTGTGCTAGCCACCAGCGAAGCAAAAGTCAGGGGCTACGACGACGCCATCATGCTCGACATGAACGGCTTCGTGGCGGAAGCACCTGGTGCGAACTTCTTCATGGAAAAGAATGGCACCCTGTATACGCCTGCCACAGGACATATCCTGCCGGGTATTACACGCCAAACCGTATTGAACATCTGCCGCGAGCTCGAAATACCCGTGGTGGAAAAGAACATAAAGCCGGAAGAACTTGAAGGTGCCGACGGCGCATTCCTCTGTGGCACAGCCGCTGAAATCGCTGGCATCGAATCGATCGACGCCAAACCGTTCCGCAAGGAATGGGCCGACAGCCTGGGCATTACCATCCAGGAAGCGTACGAGTGCCAGGTGTTGGAGAAATCTTTCAGCTACGTCATCATCTGACAACCAGATGCAGAGGATGTGATGCGATCGAAAGATTGCATCACGCCTCGATATCGGGCGGCAGGGCCGCCTGATGGTACGGACAAGGCATGCCTTGTCCCTGCAGTACCGGGGATGATAATTTTTTGATCAACGACAAATGGAATTAAACAAATACAGCAAAACGCTCACTCAGGATCCCACGCTTCCCGCGGCGCAGGCCATGCTATACGGGATCGGACTGACTGAATCAGACCTGAAGAAGGCCCAGGTGGGCATCGTGAGCACGGGCTACGATGGCAACACGTGCAACATGCACCTGAACGATTTGGCCAAAGAAGTGAAGACGGCCGTGTGGGATAACGACCTCATCGGACTCATCTTCCACACCATCGGCGTGAGTGATGGCATGAGCAACGGAACGGAAGGGATGCGTTACTCGCTCGTGAGCCGCGAGATTATTGCCGATTCGATCGAGGCCGTATGTGGAGCACAATATTACGATGGACTGATCGCTGTTGTGGGATGCGACAAGAATATGCCAGGCGCATTAATGGCTATGGCAAGACTGAACCGTCCTTCCATCATGGTGTATGGCGGCACCATTGCCGGTGGACATTGGAAGGGCCAGGAACTGAATATAATCTCGGCGTTCGAAGCGCTGGGTAAAAAACTGGCGGGCAATATCACGCCGGAAGACTATAAAGGAATTATTCAAAACTCTTGTCCCGGTGCCGGGGCATGCGGAGGAATGTATACGGCCAACACGATGGCATCGGCAATCGAAGCCATGGGCATGTCGTTGCCATACTCGGCCAGCAATCCCGCCTTGAGCAAAGAGAAGAGCGATGAATGCATAGAGGCAGGCAAAGCGATTTACAAACTGCTCGAGCGCGACCTTCGTCCGCGCGACATTATGACGAAGCAGGCATTCGAGAACGCCATTACCGTGGTGATGATCCTCGGTGGATCGACCAATGCCGTTCTGCACCTGATTGCTATGGCCAAATGTGCCGGCGTCGAACTTGACCAGG